>NZ_JBIWFI010000039.1:0-82441 GCF_044762985.1 Streptomyces sp. NPDC096339
CGTCCGCGGGGGGGTTCTACCGCGCTGTTAAAAACACCCACCTAAAATAAACCCCCCCCCGTTACATCTGCTTCTCGGCCTCCCCCCGCCGGGCGGGGGGGGGGGGGGCGGGCCCCCCCCCCCCCCCCACACCCCCACAGCAGTACCGCTAAGCGACGGCGGCCGTGCGCCATATCTGGATCAGAATGTGCTGATCAATCTCGGTGTCCATCACCGATTCCTCGAAGCCCGCCGACTTGGGCAGCAGTTCGGTTACGTCTGCCACGGGCGAGGTGAACGGTCCGCGCTCCGGGTTGAATATCCAGTGCCATCGCATCCGGAACACACCAGCCCAAGGCAGAACAAGGGAGACAGGCCACTGCCCTGAATCGATGGTGAACAGTGCCAGCTCGCCCTCGGGAAGCTCCACTTCCACCTCCTCGGACCCGGACCACGAGGCATCACTCACCGGAGCACGCGTCGTCCAGCTCTCCAAACGCACCGACGCCCGGACCACCTCGGACGGCACTTGCAAATACACCATGCCGGGCGCGGAAAGCAGCCACTTTCCGGGCTCCGCGTCCAGCAAGCACGTGTCGACACTCGTATCGACCAGTCCCAGCAAGCGATAACTCGGGGAAACCCTGGTCTCGCATACATCCAGCAACCTGCTCAAGGAGCACCTCACATGCCATCGATCGAGTCGCGCGTATAAGTATGACCTCGAACAAACGGACGACCTCATGGCGTCATGCAACAGCCGCGCACAGCCCATCCCAACGTTGCCTCCGGACAGACACGGCCACCAGCACCGGGATACGGCGCACAGCAGGAGGGCCCCGACCGGAGCGCCACTGCTGCCTACAACGGGCGTGCCGCCGCAAACAGGAGGTGAGGGCACGTGTCCGTCAGCGTGGTGATCGCAAGCCACTTGCGGTCGGAGGAAGCCGGTCCGCGCGAACTCGAACGATGCTCACACCTGGCCCGGGTATTCGGAGAGTTGCGATATCCGACTGCACCATAGAACCCTCGGGAGTTGCATCAGACGGGCGAGAAGGTGCAGGTCGCCAGGTCATGTCGAGGGCTTGAAGGACTTCAAGGCTGCTACGAACTAGCTTCCTGACCAGGCCTGTTGCGGAGGTGATCCCGTCTGATGCATGATCTGCCCTCCAGAAGGGATGGTCTGGAGTGGTGCATCAGCGCAAGGTGACCCTGGCCGGGTCAGCTCACTTGGAGCTCGTCTCGGGGGTGGTTCAGCTTCGTCCCGAGGACGCCATGTTCGATGCCATGCTGCGGGGCTGGCGTGCTCAGCAGAAGTCGAGGGGTCTGAAGGACGAGACGGTCGAGGACCGGGAACGGCTCGTTCGCCGGTTCATGGAGTTTGCGAACGAGTACCCGTGGCAGTGGGTACCGGCCCACGTGGACGAGTGGTCGCTCTCCCTGACGGGCGAGAAGCATCTGGCGCCGTCCACGATCCGCAGCTACCAGTGCACTGTGCGGCTGTTCAGCGAGTTCCTCATCGACGGCCGCTACGGCTGGGGGCCGGCCTGCGAGGAGGCCTTCGGCACCTTCCCGGTGGCGGTCTGCCACGAGTGGAACACCATCGCCCACCTCAACGACTACGAGGGCAGCCCGGAGGCGAAGCCGTTCACCCGGGAACAGCTGCAGCTCTTCCTCGACTACGCCGACGACCAGGTCGAGCGGGCGGTGCGGGCCAAGCGCAAGGGCGCCCTGGCGGCCTACCGGGACGCCACCCTCTTCAAGGTCATCTACGGATGGGGTCTGCGGCGGACCGAGACCTCCAAACTCGACCTGGTCGACTTCGGACGCAACCCGCAGGCCCGCCAGTTCGGCCGGTACGGCACGCTCAACGTCCGCTACGGCAAGGCGAAGAAGGGCCAGCCGCCGCGCCGGAGGAACGTGCTGTCGGTGATGGACTGGGCGGTCGATGCGGTTGCGGACTACGTCGAGAACGTCCGCCCGCGCTTCGGGTTCCCCGACCACCCGGCTCTGTGGATCACCGAGCGCGGAGGGCGGCTTCAGCCCGGCTCGATCAACGACCGGTTCGAGGCCTATCGCGACGCGCTCGGGTTGCCGAAGGAGCTGGTCCCGCACTCGCTGCGGCATTCGTACGTCACGCACCTGACCGAGGACGGGGTGGACCGGCGCTTCATCCAGCAGCAGGTCGGCCACGAGTGCGACAGCTCCCTGGCCATCTATACGCACGTCAGCGATGACTTCATGAACACTTCCCTGCACAAGGCACTGGCGCCGGCGTTCGCCGGGGCCTGACAGGAGGGATCCGGCGATGGCCGCCAAGCTCGACTACCAGTGGCACCTGCGCAAGGTCATGGCGGACCGCGGGATGTTCTCCACCACCGACCTCCTGCCGCCGCTCGCCGAACGCGGAATCACCCTGTCGTCGAGCCAGGTCTACCGGCTCGTCGTCGAGCGGCCGGAGCGACTGAGCCTGAAGATCCTCATGGCCCTGCTCGACATCCTGGACTGCACGATGGACGACCTGATCGAGCCCATTGCCGTGGCTGGGGCCGTGAAGAAGCCGAAGAAGGCCGCCGCCAGCGGCGGCGGGGAACCCGCGGAAGGGCTCGGCGGACTGCGGCCGAAGCGGGCCAGGATCAGGGGTGTTGACCGGCCGTGACCACCGCTGACCATCACGGCCGCGCCGTCACCGACCCGATCGGCCTGATGACCGATCTGATCACTGACATCGAGAAGGGACTCGGGCCCGCCGTCATCGCGGCCGTGGTCACCGCGGTCGCGGGCGGCCGTGCGAAGTCACGTCGCCTCGCGCAGGCCCTGGCGATGCGGCCCGCCGTCCTCACGGACGGCCGATCCCCGGCACCGCGGGCCATCGGCGACCTGCTCATCGAACTCCGCAATGCCGGCGCGTCGGCGATCTCGCCACCGGTCTGCGCCGAGTGCGGCAAGAACCTGCGGACCCTCCAGCGCCAGGGCCAGGACTGGTACTGCTCCGTCTGCGGCCAGGAGACCGCGGAATGCGCCGCCTGCGGCAACACCCGGCGCCTGGCCTTCCGGGACCGCAAGGGCCTGCCCCGCTGTTCGATGTGTCCCGACCCCGACGACCGCAATCCCGTTGACGTCGTCCACAAAGTGATCACCGCGATCGCGCCGGACGCCGACCGTGACGTGATTGCCGAGGCCCTCCACCGGTCAGTGCCCACCCGCCCCGGCTACCGGCGGAGGCTGGTCTGGGCTCTGGAGGACAACCCCCGTCTGCTGACCGGCGAGGGCTATCTCGCGCCGCACCGGGCCATCCTGCAGTTCATCGACCTGCTGCACGAGGCGGGCGTCCCCGGGATCGTCCGGCCGGCCTGTCCCCGGTGTCACCGGGTCGTCCGCATCGACAAGCCGCTGGACGGGAAGCGGGTCTGCCGCAACTGCATCGCCAAGTCCCGTGTCGAGGAATGCGCACGCTGCGGTGCCCGGCGCGAACCGGCGACTCGCGACGAGCGCGGGCGTCCGCTGTGTCCGAACTGCCTGGTCACCGACCCCACGAACACCGAGGTCTGCATCAGCTGCGGCGAGCGACGGCGAGTGCAGACCCGCACGGCCGACGGTCCCCTCTGCCCCAACTGCTGTCCGCTGCCCGTTCTGGCCTGTTCGATCTGCGGCCGCACCGCACCCTGCACGCTCTCCAAGCTGACCGGCCTTCCCCGGTGCGGCGGCTGCGACCGGCGCAAGGCCCGCTGCAGCGTCTGCGGACGGCTCCGCGGCATCCACTCCGGCACCGCCGACGTCCCCGTCTGCGGTCCCTGCACCACACCGGACGCCGAACTCTGGCGCCCCTGTCCCACCTGCGGGGAAGCCGAGCGGCTACGAGCTTCCGGGCCCTGCCCTCGCTGCACCCTCAAGCAGCGGCTGCACGATCTCCTGGCCGATGACGCGGGCGCCATCCCGCCGAAGCTGCAGGCCCTCCACGACGCCCTGGCCGGCAGCGAACGCGCGGGCACCGCGATGCGTTGGCTCTCCAAGGGCATCGTCTCCACCGTCCTTTCGGATCTTGCCTCCGGGCGCCGGCCCCTGACCCACGAGGCCCTGGACGAACTCCCGGAAGGCAAGGTCGTCGAGCACATCCGCAGCGTGCTCGTGGCCACCGAGGCCCTTCCACAGCGGGACGAGCAGATGGTCCGCCTCGAACGACTTGTGAAGGATCTCGTCACCTCCCACGCAACCGTCGAGGGGCGCAAGGTCCTGCACCGATACGCGACCTGGCATCTGCTGCGACGCCTTCGCCGCCGCAGCCGCGGCAGGGACATCACGCACACCCAGCTCACCGTCGTCCGCCAGCACCTGCGGGCCGCCGTCCACCTCCTCAACTGGCTCGACGACCAGAACCTGACTCTCGCCACCTGCCGCCAGATCGACCTCGAACGCTGGATGACCAGCGACGACGTCCGCCACTGCCGGGAAGCAGGCAACTTCGTGCGCTGGGCTCTCTCCCAGAAGATCGCCCGAGACCTCAGCTTCCCAGCAGTGAGATGGAACGGCCCCTCCCGGTCGATGGACGACGAGGCCCGCTGGACCACAGCCCGCCGTCTCCTGCACGACGACACCATCCGGACCGAAGACCGCCTCGCCGGCCTGCTGTTGCTCCTCTATGCCCAGTGGCCCGCAGCGATCTCCCGTCTGACCGTCGACGACATCGAGCAGGCTGACGGAGCGGTCCGCATCCGACTCGGCGATGTCCCTGTCGAACTGCCTGAACTCGTCGCCGAGTTGGCTGTTCGGCAGGTCTCGGTTCGACGCAGTCACGCCGTCCTCGCGCGCACGGATTCGCCCTGGCTGTTCCCCGGCGGCCAGCCCGGCCGCCCGATCAGCGTCTGGGCCATGGGCGAACGTCTCCGCAAACTCGGCATCCGACTCGCCGAGACCCGCTCGACCGCCCTGTTCCAGCTCGCCACCGAGCTGCCCGCCGCGGTCCTCGCCCGGACCCTCGGCATCGACATCACCGTCGCCGTCAAATGGCAGCGAGCCGCAGCCGGCGACTGGGGAACCTACGCGGCCGACGTCAGCCGACGGCTCTCACACCAGGACTGACAACGACAGAAAGGACATACAAGATGGGCGTTTACGTGTCGATCAGAGGATGGCTGGAGTGCGACGAGAAACAACTCGCCAGCATCCAGGAGATCATCTCGTCCCACGCCGACGATCACTACTCCGGCGGATGGAGCACGCCGCGACAGCAGATCAACTGGACCCACTACATCTTCTACGGCGCCGACATCCGCGCATCGGCCCTGGACTGGTTTACGAGCCAGCTCCAAGAGATCGCCCGGGTCCCAGCCTCCGACGACGACGGAGATCTCATCCGGGGCCTGTTCCTTGCCAGCCATGAAGTCGACGGGACGACTGAGTGGCAGGTCCGCGAAGGCCAGCTCGTCATCTCGCCCGCCGACACCAGACACCAGTACCTCGACGAATAGCCCACCCATTCCGAGGGTTCCAATACCCGACTCCACCATTACGCGTCGGCGCAGAACGGCGCCGCGAAGCCGTCGACCGGGTCACCGCCCTCCAGTTCGACCGGCACGGCAACCGGGTCTGGCGGACCGCACAGAGCCTGCTGGACTCCGAGCACGTCCGCCGCGCCATCGGCGAAGTCGCCACCCCCTACGGCGTCTGCCGCGAACCGTCCAACGTCGCCGCCGGCGGACACGCCTGCCCGCTGCGCTTCCGCTGCCTGGGCTGCGAACACTTCTCCACCGACGTCTCCTACCTCCCCGACCTCCAAGCCCACCTCGCCGACCTGCTGCGCAGCCGGGAACGGCTGATGTCCGCGTTCGAAGCCGACGAGTGGGCCCGCACCCAGGCCATGCCCAGCAACGAGGAGATCGGCCGGGTGCGCCGACTCATCGACCGTGTCACCACCGACCTCGACCAGCTCACCGCCGAAGACCGCGCACAGATCGAACAGGCCGTCACCCTCGTGCGCCGATCCCGCACCGTCCACCTCGGCATGCCCCGCGTCGGCCAACCCCTGCCCGACGTCCGACCCTCAAGGACCCACCAGTCATGACCACGGCCACCCACGATGGCCGCCAGGCCGCCACCGAACGCCGCCGCGCCCGCGTGCAGGTAGCCATCACTGCCGCCCGACACGCGGGTACACCACTGACCGCCTCGGCCATCGCCCGCACCGCCCGAGTCGACCGCACCTTCCTCTACCGCCACCGCGACCTTCTCGACTCCCTCCACACCACCTCCGCCAGGCTGGCCGAACCGACAATGAGCGGCCCGGCTGTCACACAGGCATCTCTGCAAGCGGATCTGGCCAACGCAAACGCCCGCAGCGCCCGCCTAGCCGCCCGCGTCCATCAGCTTGAACAACGTCTGTCGAGAGCACTCGGCGAAGAAGTCTGGAAGGCATCCGGACTCGGGGCGCAGTCCGATGTCGCTGAGCTGAACAGCCAGGTCACCCGGCTCGAACAGCGCAACGTCGAACTGACCCGGGTACTGGAGGAACGTGATGCCGAACTCGACGCCGCACGAGCCGCCAACCGCGAGCTCACACGCGCTCTAAACCAACGCGGATGACCGTCACCGAGTACGGAATTTGTTCACGAACGGATCTACGCGGAGGCCAGCCGATGGCTTGAAAGCGACCGGAACTGCTGCTCAACGAAGTGGGGGGTCAGCGAACGGGGAAGTGCATGCTCGTTGGCCTTCTGCGGTGTGGGGGAGATGCAAGCACTGCTCGTATCGGGTGGAACACTGCGACCGTGATCGACGAGACATCCGCAGACCGCCCAGACGCTTCAGCCAGTTCCCTGCCGCCCACAGCACAAGCAGAACTCGCCAGCACCGCCTGGGAGGAGCTGCCACACTGCTGTACGGGTCGGCACGGTGTGCCTGACACCCCGGACATCCTCGGGGCTGTGCTCGCCGCCGACCCCGCGCTCCGCGTGCGGGCAGTGGGGGATCTGTACCGGCTGCTCCTCAATCAGGAGCAGGTGTTCCCGGCGAGCGCCCCGGCGGCCTTGGTCCTCGCTCGTCTTCTTCATGATCCGCGCACCCTTGCCGAGACCGTGTGGGAGCACCGGGCGGGCCAGCGATCGCTGCGTGCCGAACTGCTGAACTGGCTCGCTTCGTTCGCCGACATCGCCCGTCTAGCCGGCGAGGACGGCGTAGGCACAGCGCAGGCTCTGGCAGCCGCCCGTGCAGCCCGGCCGGTGCTACACGTGCGCATCGCGGATTTCTGCGACGACGACGATCTGCGCGTGCGCGAGGCCGCGCTCGCGACCACCGCCCTGCTCCTGGCCGACCCCGCCCTCGCCCCGTCCATCCCCAGGTACGCGCCCGCTGTGCGCAAGATCCTCGCCGTGAGCGTGGATTCGTACTACAGGTGGATCGCCCGGGAGCGTCTGGCGGCCTGGGGCGAGGACGTCACCGGTCTCGTCGCTGCGGAGAGGGACCGCCGCGAGGCTCTCGATCGGGCTTGGGCTCTGGCAGAAGACCCGTGGGGGGAGGGCCAGGAGCAGGTGATCCGCTGGTTGAAGGAGCAACCCGAAGACACTGCGGCCGCGGAGCGAATGGGCCGTCAGCGTGAAAAGTGGACCGGACCCATACCGGCAGCCCCATACGAGCCGGCACCCGAGCCGCCCGTGGCCGCCCCGGGGAGCGAGGCGGGGTACTGCGGCCCGTGGCGGATCGCCCGGGAAGAGGAGCGCGCCGAGTGGACGTTCACGCCCTACGTCGGAGTCGGCCCCGTGCACTTCGGAATGACCTGGGAAGAGATCACCAGTGTTCTCGGCGAACGACCGGCCTTCTCATCCTACTCCGATCACGGCGAAGACCGGCAGCTCAACTACGCTGACTTCGCCGAAAACGGGATCAGGGCCTTGTTTCGTGACGGCCGCCTGGGGTGTGTCGCCGTGAACGCCCTCACCGGCCCCCAGGTGAGACTGGACGCAGTCCCGCTTACTGGCTGCGCGCCCGCCCGTGTGGAGGACTGGCTCGTCCACCGCACGGTCCGACCCAGCAGCCTGAGGTACAGCGTCGCTGGCGATCCGGTCTTCGCCGACCTGGGCCTAGCGATCCGGTCCCAGCGGGCTGGCGACACCGCCCTGACTCGACCGCTTTTTCTGCTCCACAGCTGGCTTGACCTGTGGCATTCGCTGCCCAGCGGCGAATGGGACTTCGTCTGAGACGCCGTTCACCGTCGACCTCGCACGCAGGCGAGGTCGACGGGAACGACACACCATCCGCTGGGAACTGGGTCCATGTGTCGCTAACGGGGCAGGGAATCAACGCGAGCAACTCTGAGGCCCGCCCAGCAGACGGTGACCCCTCTCCAAAAGCCCCATATGCGCAAGGTCACCCGTATCAGCGATAGCGCCACACCTGTTGCACTGGCTAGCGTTCAGCACACTACCGCTGAGCTGCATAAACTCTCCGTCTTCTGCCTCGCGCCACACATGTAGCCCCAGAGAACCCCTTGTGCACATCGTGCAGGCAGGCCCGGCAGGAACAGTCGGCCCGCCCCTGACCGTGCACGATCCCGAACCACCACCCGCCCCGATCACTCTCCTGCTCCCAGACGGGCAGGAAATCGAGCGGGTCAGACTCTACGAGCGCCAGCAGCTCGACACCGGGCTGTGGATGTTCCGCATCGGCGTCCCCCTGTGGCGCACAGCCGAGAGCAGGCGCGTGCCAGCTGGCAGGAACACGTCTTGTCCCGGGGTGGTGCGCCGGTGAAGATCCGGGCATGGATACGACGGCCATCTTGGGGTTGGTAGGGGCATTGGTTGCAGCGATCATCGGAGCCGTGGGCACCGCCGTGGTTTCGCGTGGGTCCGCTCGACGAGCCGCCGAAGCAGCAGAGATGCTGCGGGCGGAGGCCGCACGAGAAGCCCGACGGGAAAGGGAGGAAGGCGAGACACGTCGACTGGTCGAAGTGATCGCGGATGGCCTCTCCCGAGGGGTGCAGTTGGACAGGCAGGCGTCCTTCCTCCTGCAGGACGTCGAGGCCGGGCGTTCGATGGACGTCGACCGCTTCAACGAAATACAGGAGGGAGTCGATCAGCTGATCTCCATCGTTCGCAACGTGGTGGCCATCGGCGACGTACCGCTCACCCCCGCCCCTCCCCCCGCGATCGAGCCATCAGCGCCCCTCACGGATCTGACCTCCAGCGCCATCGCTCTGAGACAGGCGCTGATCGACGTGACAGCTGGAACGGTTCCGCCTCAACGCCTCCGTGAGGAAGTCGCTGTCTTTCAGTCTGCGGTCTTAACGATCACGGGCCACCTTTCACGGTTCCAGAGTCGCCTCGTCAGGGTCACGTTCACCATCGGCTTCATGACCAGGCCGCCTAGCGCGCCGTTCGCACGGCGGCTGGCGCTCCTTGGATGGCCAATGGCGATCTTCCTGCTCATCGCCGCTGCCTTCCTTGGTCTCGTGCTCTACCTCCTCTGGCCTCACTAGCAAAACCCATGGTCAGAGAACGCCTGCACGTCACGCCGAGACACCGCTACGGAGGAAATTGCGCAGGTTCGGAATGCTGCCTCTCCACCAGTGAGGCGGCGGCGCCGAGCCGGCCGAGTACAGCACGTGGGTCACCGCCGCGCAGCTGCGCCCGATCCCCGGCGTGAGTCTCGACGACGTGCCCACGCACCCCCGGGAAGCGGTCGCCGAGGCGCCGTCCCCATGGTCCTGGGTCCTTGACGGCCGCACCGGCGGCCGGGCCGCAAGCGTCCACGCCGCCGGGTGCCGGCTCGCCGGGAGCCACGCGCACCCGCTGCGCACCATGCAGGCCCTTGACGCACTCGCCCGGCCCGGAACGATCGCGTGCACCGGGTGCGACGCCGCCGAGGCACTGCTCCCGATCATCGCCCACGGCCAGGACGACACGGGCTAATCCGCCTTCCTGCCCCGCCGGCTCGGGAGTGGTCAGACGGTGGGTGAGGCCGTGTATTCGTGGCGCCCAAATCCGCGGCATCGCCGTGCGCTGGGCTCTGCACCGGGACTGCCGGCGGTCGGGCATTGTCCGGTCCCCTGAACACTGTGCCCGCTGGCTGCGCCGTTTGGGGCAGATTGCGGCCGTGGTCCCGGCGCCAAGGCGGGCGGGGAGGCAGCGTGGTGACCGGAGTCCGCCCGGGAGCCCTTCGCACGTCGACCGGGCGGACCGCCCTATTCCTGTCCATCGCGCAACAGGTGCGGCCTCCTCGCCGCCACGCCGGTCTCGTCCCAGCCACCCCTCGGCCATGCCCGGCGCGCAGCCGCTTGGGGGCTCCACCAGGACAGGGACACTTCCGTCTCCCAGGCATCCTGCGGGACCGTGCTCCAGCCGGTTCGCTGGTTGCGCTCTGGAGGGTGGTGGTCCCCGGTTTGGCCTACGCGGCGGGCGGCAGGCCGCCATGCTGTGGACATGGACGACACGCTCCTTGACCGGCTGGAGGCAGCACTGAACCAGCTCAACGGCACCGCCCCGGAGCGACAGCGCTTCGCTGGGGTCGACGAGGACGTCCTCCAAGTGCTCGTCGGCGCCGCTGAACGGGCAGCCAGGGCGCAGGCTCAGGTGTGGGCGCTGGTGGACGCGGCCGTGGACATGGAGCCGTCGTTGGTGCGGTGGGGTGCACGCCTTTTCCACGACCTGTCCGCCACGGGTGAGGAAGCCGCAAGGACCGATGCCGCAATGCGTGACCGTGCCGCGGCGGCGGCCGACAACCAGGCCCAGTGGCGGCGTGAGGCGCTGGACAAGGTGAGCCGGCTCGTGGATGAGAGCCGTGAACGGTTGGCCAGGCAGGTACAGCAGGCCGCGGCCGAGATCGCCGCTGGCCCACCCCCGCGCCCCAAGCGAGGCTTCGGAATCCCGTAGCCAGTGCCTCTCCCCCGTCCGATCGCCCTTCCCTGCGCGGCGGTACTTGGGGGGGTGACCGACCACCATGCCCCGCAACGCCAGCAGACATACGGGGGCGTCAGGCCCGGCCCCGACGCTCGCCTGCCGGGGCTGGCTTCAGGTGATGTCAGCTGGCGCTTTGGTAGGCCGTCACGTCGTCGCCGGACTTGGAGATCGCGATGCCGGTATAGGCGTTGACGAGGTCCGGGGCGATGACTGGTGGTGTGGGAAGGTCTGCACCGGTGCGAGAGTCCAGGGCTACCGTGCCGCCGGCGGTCTTGGCGTAGACCCTGCCGTGCCACACCGTGGTCACCTGGGGGGCGATGCGGCCGGCTTTCTCGTCGGGTAGTTGCCACAGGATGGCTCCGGTCGTGGCGTCGAATCCGCGGACCCGGTCGGGGCCCCAGCAGACGACTGCGCTCGCGCCGTCGTGTCGGCACCGGGCGGGGACCGGCACGGCGTTCTGTCGGACCTCGCCGGTTCGCACGTCGAGGAACTGCTCGTAGACGATGCGGTAGTCCCCCTTGTCACGGGCGTACAGGTGGAGGAGGTTCGGACCTGCGGGGCGCAGCTGCATGTTGATGTGTTCCTGGCCCTGCCACCGGACGGCACCCGTGGTCAGGTCGTAGCCGACAGCGGTGCTGTAGTCGTCGGTGGCGGTCTTCTTCTTCTGGCCGACCAGGATGCCGTCCACGACGGTAGCGGCCCAAAACGTCTCTTGGCTCCACAGCACCTGGCGGCCGGTGAGGTCGATCGCATAGGTGGTGGACGCGTTGGTGTACGCCGTTCCCTGGTGGGCCAGGGTGACGATGGCGATGTTCCCGGCGGTTCCGACGACCTCGGCCGTGAGCGGTTCCGGGGCGTCCTTCGTCCATGCCGGGAGGGGCAGCGACAGTCGCCAGGCCGCCTTGCCTGTTTTCGTGTCCGTCGCGACGAGTTCTGCCGAGGAGCGAGCGGCCTGTGTGCCGACTCCGGCCTGCTGGATGAGGAACGGTGCCAGGACGAGTGGGGTGTCGCCTTCGGTGATCACGGGTGGAGCCGCCCTGTTGCGTTCGTTCTCTTTGAGGGTCGTGATCGGTTCGCCGCCCTCGGGGCGGATCGTCGCCCTGGTCACCTGGTTGGTGGTGTCGAAGACCAGGAGGCGGTCGGTGGTGGCGACGTAGGCCGTCTCCCCGTGGAGGGCGACGGGGAGTTCGGCCTCGTACATCCACGTGCCCGCGATGTTCAGAAGACCGGAGTACGCCTCCCAGGGCATGAGGACACCCGTCGGCCGGAATGTCGTCGGCGGATCATGAGCGACCCGGGGCGGCACCACCGGCTGACTCGGCGCCCCCGGCGGAGCCCCGTCGACACGATCGGGCGCCGACGAGCATCCTGTTGCCGCCACCGCCAACACCAGCATCGCGCCGGCCACCAGGCATCGGTGTAAATACATCGCCTTCAAACTGGGCCTCATCCCCTAGGAAAATGATCACCTTAGAGGAGACAAACGCCACGTCGAGTTCCCCATCCGGCATACGGTCCGGACTCGGGTTGCCTGTGCGGCCTCGCCTCCCACGGTTCGGCATGGGCCGACAACGAGTGGCTGCGAGGGCGTCCTACGGAATGTCAGGAGCGTAGCGTTCGGCTTTCGGTGCCCGTTCCATGAGCTGGGCTGCGGCCTGGATGGTGGTGATCCGGCCGTGCAGGACGTTGACGACCACCTCGGTGATGGGCATCTCGACTCCGTGTCGACGGGCGAGTTGGACCACTGATTCCGCGGACTTGACGCCTTCGGCCGCCTGGCGGCTGGCGGCGGTGGCCTGGGCGAGAGTGAGGCCGCGGCCGAGGTGTTCGCTGAAGGTGCGGTTGAGGGGGAGAGGTGGGGTGCAGGTCGCCATGAGGTCTCCGCCGTCCCCGCCGGACAGCCACGTCCTTTCCAGGGTGTGGCGTACTGATGGCGGTCTTTAAACCTCCCCAGGTGCCGCTCTGTGGGTGGCCAAACCTGCTCAGGTGATCTCCCCACTCTTTGCGTGATTCTTCTCGGCGTGTCGAACTGGTGTCGGCGTGTCGTGGAGAGCCTGCGTGAGCACGAGTTCGGCCTGTTCGAGGGGCCTGAATGCTCACCTGGGAGGAAGACGTGGATGCTCACGCGCTGCGTCGTCAGGGCTGGTCGATCTCGGCGATCGCCCGGCACCTGGGGCACGACCGCGCCCGCTGGGCACCATGCAGGCGCTCGACGCGCTCGCCCGGCCCGGCCCGGCACGAGCGCGTGCACCGGGTGCGACGCAGCCGAGGCGCTGCTCCCGATCCTCGGACACGGCCAGGACGACGAGCCCGGATCCGGTGTCTGACGGAGGCATGGGTGAGCCCCTGCCGGGTCGGCTGCCGGCAGGGGCTCGGGGATGCCTGCGCCCCGGGGAGGGGATGGGGCGCGAGGCGGTCTATGCGGGTCGCTCGATGTCGAGTTCGGCCCCGGCGCTCACCCGCAGGGCGCCGCCCTCGGCGAACTTGATCAAGAGTGTCAGGGTCCCTATGGGGGTGGTGGCGGGGGTGGGGGTGGTCGCGACCGTGCGGACGGTGCCGTCCGCGAGGCGGAGGATGTCGCCCGCGCGGACCGTCGCGGCGACGCGCGGCAGGCCGGCCACGGCAGCGGCCGTCACGGGGCCGGGGTCCGCAGGGCGGGAACGGCGTCCGCGGCTGCGTTGACGACCTCGGCCAGCCGGGTGGCGGTGCCGGCGTTGCAGCCGCCGAGCTCCACCCGGCCATGCCCGGCCACCGGCATGCCGCCGCCCAGGGACGGAATCACGATGCCGACGCGGGCCAGGGCCTCGCGCAGCCCCGCCACGGCCGCGGCCCCGGCGCGCAGCGCGTCCGTGTCCCTGGTGTTGCGTTCGGTGCGTTCCTTGGGGGGTCATGGTCATGTCTCCGCCTCCGCCGTCTCGTACAGGCTGCCCAACTCGACTTCCCACTCTCGGCCGCCACCGGTCCCGACGCCCTGCAGGAGGGCCACCCGGCCGGTCTCATGCCCGGTCTCCCGGTCGTGGTGGACGACCAGCGCGGCCACCCGCCACCGTCGCGCCCGGCCGCCCGGCAAGACCGTGGTCTTCAGGTGGGTGGGCAGCTCCTCGGCGCCGATGTGCACCAGCTGCGGCACGCCTCGACCGTAAAGGTGCCTGACACAGCTTCGGGGCCTCTCCACCCAGCGCCGGGCGCACCGGCGAGGCTGAAACCGCAGACACGGGTGCGGACGGGCGGAGCTCGTCCCGGGGCAGCCGCTCTGCAGCGGTCCGCCAGGGCACTGTTGGCCGCTCCTGGTCGGTCCGTGCTGGAGCGGGCGTCGCGTGGTCTTATCACCGAACCTACGGCGTAGGCTACGACCCGTCCGAGAAGGGCGGCTACATCGGGCGAGCGTCAGGGGTCGCGTAAGTGATGCCGACGTCTCCGGCGGAGGTCGCGGCGAGCGCTACGACCTTCCAGATCGCGCCGGGAATGCCAGCCCTGGGACCGTTGCATGCCTCGTTGAGCAGATCAACAGTCACCCCCACGGACTTACCGTCCAACCCCTTGGCCGAGAACTTGACCTTCTCCACTGTCCACGGTTCCTTATGGACAGCAACGAACTCCACCAGAGCGTGGTACACCTCGAAGTCCTGGCCGTTCTGGGTGAGGGTGAGACTGCCCGGCTGAAGATCGATACCGACGTCAACCTTGGTCTCGTCCTGCACGATGACGGGTTCGCCGTTGGCGCTCAGGTCCACAGTGCTCTCCAGGGAAGGGTTGGGGTTCAGCTGCTCAGCATGGCAGCTGACTAACCATGGAAAGAGGGGCATCCAGCAACCGACCGGTTCAAGCACACATCGGCGATACACCGGGCATCCCACCCAGTACACGAAACCTGAAGCACTCGAAGCCTGATCACCCTGTGGTGCCGCCGGACCGGGCATCACCGCGCACGTACAGCGGCCGGCGCACTATCGTGGGGCGTGCCAACCCTGGAGGGACCGCCGTGACGACCGCTCCGGGACACCCCTACGGTGTCCCCCCGATGCCCGAGCGCAGCATCCCCGCCCTGCGTGCCGCGATCGCCGCGCACGCTCCCGACCTCCTGCCGGACTTCGAGGCCGGATGGCGGGCCAAGGTCGCCGATACCTACGACATCAGTGCAGCTCCGGCGTTCCTGGCACGATGGTGGGCCGAGTACGCCCTGGCACGTGACCCCGAGCTCGACCGGCACGTCCGTGACCTGGAAGAGCGTGCTGCCCACTCTGCGGACCCGGACAAGGCCAAAGCCCTCCTCGAGGAAGCCGCCGCAATCCACCAGCACGCCAGCCTGCTCGGACCCGGCGAGTGAGCGAAGAGCTCACCGGACCGCCCTGGGCCGTCGATTGGACCAAGACCGCTTCCGAGTACCGCGACAGCCTGCCCGTACCCGTCAGAGACCTGGTCATCGACGCGGTCGTCGAGCTGCTCTCGTCCCACCACCCCTACCGCGACCACGGCCTGGACACCACCAAGGTCAGCATCGAGCCCGCCCGTTCCACCCAGCCCCGCGGCCCCCACATCCTGAACTTCGACCACAACCGCGGCTGGCTGCGCTACACCTTCATCCACCGCGCGGCCGAACCCCAGATCATCATCGAAACCCTCTTCTGGCAGTAGCCCCAGCAGACACGCGTCACGCCCCACCGGTGCTGCCCGCCCGACCGGTGGCGCGGGCAGTCCAAGCATGAAGGTGCGGCATCGCGTCGTCGGACTTCCGGACTGCGGCAAGCCTGCAGACCGCTGCCGAGACCGGCTTCGGCGATGTCCGCTGGCGATGTTCGAAGGGGACGCTGCTTCAGCGGAAAACGGACGCTCGCTCAGCAAACATGGAGCGGCACGTTGCGAGGGACTCAAAGAGGCGCCAAGTTCGACCACGACGGCGGCTGACAGTGTCGTGCGAATGCTGTGCTGGCCTGTGCGCTGTTGCGCGGCTGACTCGCCCCGACCCGCATGCCCAGCTCAGGGCCCGGAGGGACCGAAGGGACTGAAATTCGCTACTCCGCAAGTCTCCAGTTGACCGCCGGCAGGGACTGAAGGGACTGATTCAAGCAACCGTCGGCGTGGAGAGCCCTCGCTGTGAGCGAACGGTCTTCTTGCCGACCTGCCTGGGCTCGATCGTCCTGGGGTCGACGGCTTCACCGGGCGCGCCCTCGCGGTAAAGGCCGTGGGGCTCGGCATCACGGTCGTGCGGCAGCAGGTAGAAGACGCGCCGTTTCTGCAGGCCGCTGTCGGGGTCAGCTTCGGCGGTGTCGCCAAGTTCGGTGAAGCCGATCATGCGTCCGTCGCGGTGGTAGCGCGGCTTTCCTCGGCGTCGGGGGGTCTTGTCCAGAGCCTGGCGCACGTAATCGAGTTCTTCCGGGTCCTCCAGCCACACCACTTTGTCCTCGTGGGTGAGATCGCTTGATGTCAGTAGCGAGCTCATGGCCTGGATCCTTCCTCGTTCACGTTGGCCCTTTCAGGCCCCTGATTCTTCCGCGCCGCGAGCGGCGGCGATGCCGGTATGTGGCGGGCCTGTGCAAGCCGCCGTCGGCTGGTGGGTCTGTTCATCTTCCTTGTCCATCGTAGGCGTGCCCGCCCCTGGGTGGTGTCACACGTCAGGCGGTTATGCCGAGCTTGCCCTGTTCGCCTCGCGTGGCTCCTGGGGTTCGTCTGCCAGAAGGGCTAGGCCTGGGTAGAACTTCTGGCCGTTTGAGCGGAGCATCTCGCTGGGCGAGGCGACGCCGACCTCGGCGCGGATACGTGTGGCGAAGGCGCGGGTTGTGGCGGGGCGCAGGCCCTCGCCGTCGAGGCACCAGGCACTGTACGCGCGGTAGAGGGCTCCCTGCTCCACCTTCAGGTCACGGGTTTCGGGCAGATCCGCGCCTGTGGTGCAGCACTCAAGCAGGAACCGTCCGATGTGGTCTTCGGTGGTGGCGTAGGCCTGCGTGGCGGTACGGACCACGCTGGGTCCGGTCAGCGGCGGCTTGGTGGCGAGGTAGGCCTTGGCTCCCTGGATCATCCAGTGGAGGATGCCGGGCCCCTCCTCTTGTACGAGGATCTCCGCGAGGTTGTCGATCTTGCGATGGTCGGGGACGACCTTCTCGAAGGGGATCAGCCGGATCCGTCGCCAGAAGGCGTGGCCGCCGGTGCCGACCTCCGGACGGTGATTGCCCAGGAGCCATAGCTTGTGGGTTGGCTCGAAGCTGAAGAAGTCTTGCCTCATTCGGCGGGCCTTGAGGCGGTCTCCGCCGGTGAGAAGCTTGACGCGGGCCTCGTCGAACTTGTCGTGTGGCTTGAGCTCGCTGCAGACGAACAGGCGCCGGCCGTGGAGTTCTGTCAGCTCGGTGGAGTGTTCGTTGAACTTGCCTCGTTCCATGAGGAAGCCGGGCGGGGCGACATCTGCGTAGTCACCGAGGATCTTGATGACGACGTCGAGGAGGGCCGACTTGCCGTTGGCGCCGACACCGTAGAGGAAGGGCAGAACCTGGCCGCCGACGTCCCCGGTGATGGAGTAGCCCAGCAGGAGATGAAGAAAGTTGATCATCTCCTTGCCCTTGTCGTCATCACCGAAGGTCTGCTGCAGGAAGGTGTGGAACCGGGGCGTGGGCGTGGCCTCGGGGGCGAGGTAGGTGGCACGCGAGTGCAGGTCCCGGGTCGGGTCGGGCTTGTGCAGGTGGCCGGTGCGCAGGTCCACGACGCCAGCTGGGGTGCAGAGTGCGTACTTGTCGCCGTCCAGGGTGTCTGGGTCCAGGGCGAGTTCAGGCGATGCCTTGGCCTGGGTGAGCATGGCCTTCACGCCCGAGGTCGACATGGCGCGCTTGCGGTGCTGCGACAGTTCCCGGTCTGTGAAGATACCCCGCGGGTCGTGGGCGGGCAGTTCCTCGGCCATGTCTCCGGCGGCCCAGATCGCGGCTTTCTCTCCGCCGGTGCGCTTCCACCTGTACTCGTCCCAGACGTACCAGCCCAGTCCCTCCACGTGCCGGAACCGGTTGTGGTGCAGGTGTGCGAACAGCTTGGCGTTGCCGCGGTCACTGAGGTTCTGCAGCAGGCCTGCCGAGATGAAGTCGGCGGAGGCGCCGGTGCCAGCCGCCACTGGGGTTCCGCTTTGCTGGGCGGGCAGGCGGCGACTCGGCTTCGGGGCGGCGCCCGTGTCCGTGGTCTCTGTGGCGAACGCAGCTAGCTGCTCCGCCGCTGCCTGGGCGTTGAACCCCGTGCTTCCGGCGCTGCTCATGGGCGTTCCTTGGGGTGGATCGGTCGGTCATTGCCGGCGCGGAGCCCCGCTTCGACGATGAGGACGTTGCGGCGCGGCTGGTGGGGTCGTGCATGCTCTGCGGCTTCGAGGAGCTGCCGGCGACACTCGTCTGCGGCAAGGTGGCCTGCGGCGGCCAGTCCTCCGGCGGTGTAGGCCGCTCGGTTCAGCTTCTCGCTGAAGGCCGTCCCTGTGGGGCTGGCGGCGCAGGCGCGCACCTCGTCGAGCAGCGAGGTCAGCAGGTACTGTCGTGGCTTGCCACCCGTCGGAAGCACTGCCGGGCTCGTTGTGGGCACCACCGGGGCTGTCTCCATGTTGTGGCCTGTGCGTGTGAGTTCGGCGGTCAGCCACATCGGTAGAGGCCTGGGCAGGCGTGCTCCGGGCAGCGTTTCGTAGGCGCCCGCGGCTGTGCGGGTCGTGGGTGCCACGATGTAGCCGCCGGTGGCTCGTACGTCGACCTGCCAGGCGAGGGCGACCTTGGAGCTTGATCCGGTGGAGCACCGGAAGCGCGGTCCGCTTAGGGGTGCCCGGTACCAGATGTGCATCCCGCCCGAAGGTGTGCGGACTCGGAGAGTCTTGGTGTCCTCACAAGGGTTGGGCCGTGAGCGGTACGCGGCCAGGAGCGCCAGGGTGTCGTATCCGTTCTGCAGTCCTGTCAGGTCGACCCGCTCGTCTATCGGGATGCCGGGCAGCAGCCGTTGCCGGCTGGGGAGGGGGTCTGCGTGGGCGTCGACGTCGATGACTACCAGCCCAGCTGGTCCGCAGGAGACCCCGATTCCGAAGTCGGGCTCGGACTGCCACCACTGTCGGACGGTACGCAGGTCCGTGGTGGCGGCGTGGAATCCGTGGCACCAGCGTCCTACGGCATGGCAGGGGCACTCTTTCGGAGAGTGCTGGCCGCTTCGGCAGTCGATGCAGTTAGGTGCGGGTGTCTTGGTCCCCTGGGTAAGGGGGTGCACTGGGTAGCCTCGCAGGGCCAGCCAGGTTGCCACGTCCAGTGCCGCCCCGCCGCTCATACGTTCAGGCGGGTTCTCGGAATAGGCGGGCACTGGCTCTTCCTTGACGGACGGTTGGGGAGGTCTCCTCATGACCGCAGCTGCTCGCTCAGGGACCAGAGGGACTGAACTTTCACTATCGCGGAGCGTACCGCAGGCCTCACCCAGTCTCGGCTTCCAGCAATCGCTCTATCGAGAGTTCAGTCCCTTCAGTCCCTCAGTCACTTGAGTTCTACCCCAGTTCGTCCTGGAAAGAGATCAGATCCAACTGGCTACGCACCCGGGCGTGTCGCGGGCGCGCACGGGTGCCACCACTCCCCGGGCCCAAGAAGCCGCCAACCTCCTGAGGCTAGCGGCCCATCGAGGTCTTGATGGGTCCCGTCCCTACGAGGGACGGAACCAGGGACCGCGCAGTTGAGTCCCTCATCCTTCAGTCACTCAACAAACATGCAGGTCAAAGCCTTAAGATTGGAGCTTCAGGGACTGAAGGGACTCACATCTGCCACTTCCTGCCTTTACCTGCGTGCGCATATGCGCACGAGCAAGCAGAAGCAGTAGTGCATATCTAGTTCATAACTGCGAAGTTGAGTCCCTTCAGTCCCTGGTAGAAGCGGAGAGCACCCCCTGACCTGCAGGTTTCTGTAGTGACCGAAGGATGAGGGACCGAAGGGTACGAACTGATCCTCAGCCCCTGGCTGGGGAGGGAGCACCGAGGGAGGGGAAAAATAGGCAAGACACAAGGGATGGCTCGGCTTCCTTTGTACCGCTGCCTCACCACAGAGCAGACTCATCCTGGTCTGGTGCTGCCGGTGACCAATCGCGGCACGAACAGACTGACCTCGGTCAGTATCTGGTGTTACCTGAGCAGCACTCTTGATGGGCCTGGGCCGATCTTTGGAATGTCATCGCTCTCTGGCTCTGGCGCCATGCAAATGCTGCGCTGCCACCCAGCCCCCGAACCGTCAGCAGCCCAACGCAGAGTGGTGGGCCTGATCACGGCGTCTTGGGGGGAGGCCCATACTTCGCAGCCCAGCCGTCCAGCAGGCGCTGGTACGCCTGGCGACGCGGGGGCCGCGGTTCACTGCGGCCCGCCTCCCAGTTCTTGACGGACTGCGTCGTGGTCTGCAGAGCCTGCGCGAGCCGGGCCTGGGTGATCCCGGACGCCTCGCGCAGGCGGGCCCGTTCCGCCGGCGGCGGCATCTCGGGCTCTCCCGCGAGCAGCGCGTCCACGGCCTCGAACAGCTCTTCTTCGGTTGGCATATGTCACCTCCACCACCCATCCTACCAGTCTTTATCTATAGATTTGGCGTTTGATTAGCCTTGGATTTAACCTCGGTTTGAACCTGGTGGCTGGGGAGGGGCGAGGTGGCAGAGCAGCATGTGGTGCCGACGGGGCTTTCCGAGACAGAGATCCGCCAAGTCCTGACCGGCGTCCTGCTGCCGACGTGGACCGCTGGGGCCGTCCCGCAGGATCGTCCGGTCGTCGTGGTCGTCGCCGGTCCACCGGGGAGCGGCAAGTCCACCGCTGCCGACGTTATCCACGCCGTGCTGAACCGCCGGGGAGGCGCGGTCCGGATCGGCAGCGACCTCTACAAGGCCGCGCACCGGGAGTACGAGACGCTGCTGAAGCAGGACATACGGACGGCAGGGGCCGGGGTGCGGCCGGTGACCCGCTCGTGGCAGGCGGAGATCGAGGCGTACGCGCGCGCCGCCGGGCTGGACGTGGTGCTGGAGCTCGCACTCGCGGATCCCGCCGAGGCCCGGGCCGTGTCGGCACTGTACCGGGCGGCGGGCTACCGGATCGAGCTGGTGGTTCTGGCGGTGGCCGAGGCCGACAGCCAGCTCGGCGTCCTGGAGCGGTTCTTCGGCCCCGAGGGCCGGTACGTTGCCTGGGAGAACCAGGACCGCTGCGCCGACGGACTGCTCGATTCGCTCGAGGTGATCGAGGCAGAGCACCTGGTGCACCGGGTCACCGCAGTCCGACGGGGGCTGGAGCCGCTGTACGACAACGAGCTCACCGACGCCGGGACCTGGGGCCGGCCAGCGGCCGCGGCCGCGACGGTGCGCGCGGAGCGTTTACGTCCCTGGAGTGGGCCACGCACCCGCGTCTTCCGCCAGAGCCTGGTGCGCGCCGAGGTCCTGGTCCACGACGAGCGCCTGCCCGCCGACCGCCGCCTGGCTGTCTCCCGTGATGCCGAGCGGGCGGCAGCGGCCGCCGAGCCGGTACGCCGCATCGCGCACCCGCTGCCAGGGCCGCCGGGCACCGGCTACCACCGCCTCAGCCCGGACCAGCACCGCTGGACCTTCGACGAGCTGATCGCCCCGACCTTCCTGCGCAAGGCCACCTTCCGCCCGGACCCGCTGGTCGTCTACCTGGTCGGCGAGCCGGGCGCACGGCAGCTGGAGGCGCGGCGGATGCTGCGCCGGGCGATGCGGCCGCGCACCGTCGTGCTGGATCCCGATGTGCTGCGCGGCCACCACCCGGACCACTTCCAGCTGGTCAACGACACTCCCCGGATCGCCGACGACCTGGTGCGGCCGGATGCCGAGGACTGGCAGGCCGAGGCCGAGGCATACGTACGCGAACGACGTGGCGACCTGCTCATCGAGGCCGACTTCACCAGCGCCGCCGACTTCACGCTCAGCGCGGGCCGGTTCGCCCGGGCCGACTACCGGATCGAGGTCGTGGCCCTGGCCGGCCGGGCCGCCGACAGCCGACAGCGCACCCTCGTCAACCACGCCCGCGCCCTGGAGCTCGACGTCGTCACCGCGCTCCCCACCCCAGCCGCACACGCGCGGGCCTGCCGGGTGGCGGCCGACATCGTGGCCGCTGCGGCCGCCGACCCCGCCGTCAGAGCAGTCCGGGTGATCGACGGCGACCACAGGATGCTGGGCCGGGACCGGTGGTCCGCCTGGGCCCTGGCTGCGGCCCGGCGCCGCCCCTACACCGCAGGGGAGGCCGCCCGCTTCCACTCCGTCCAGCGGGCGCTGCATCATGTGCTGCCCCGGTGGCGGAAGGAGATCGCCGACATCACGGCCCAGGCGCAGCCACTGATGCCCGCCGCGTGGCAGGCCCGCCCGGTCGGGCACCATCGCAGTCCGGACCGCCTACCGCTGCCCGCGGCCGACTGGCTCAGCTGCCGGTGAGCTCCCTGAGTCGGGCGGCGTAGGCCACGGCGATCTGCACCGTGGTGTCCTCGTCGGCGTCCTCGAGCCGGTCCAGGTCGTCCACGGCTTGGTCCCGCCCTGCCCGCAGCCCTTCGATGGTCTCCGAGTCCAGGGCTCCGTCGCGGGCCTCGGTGAGGCGGGCGTTGTACCAGCGGATCACCTCCTTCACCGTGCGCTCGGCCTGCTCTGCGTCTCCGCCGGCCTGGTGGAGCGGCTGGGATGTGGGGTCTTCGGGGGTGAGGGGGCCGGTCACGGCGTACCACCTTGGTCGTGCTGACGTACTTGACCAGCCAATTCTTGCTGACGCACCTTCACTGCGCGCTGGGCGGGCATAGGTTGAGGAGCAAGGAGACGATCACCAGGGGGAGCGATGGCAGGGCGGGATCTGCGGGCGTTGTTCAGCACCAACGACCGGAACGTGTCGGCGACGGAGGCGTTCACGAACCGGCAGGGGCAGTGGCAGATCGTCCAGGCCGCTCTCGGTGAACACCTGGCCCGCATTGCCGCCCCCGGTTTCACCGTGGAGGACCTGGAAGCCCCTCGGAACAACATCCTGGTCATGCACGGAGTCGGGGGGATCGGGAAGACCACGCTGTCGCGGACCCTGGAGGCTGCGATCGCCGGCGCCGAGAGCCGCCCGGCCCGATGGGGTGAGCCCGTCTGGCCCGCCCGACCGACCCTGCTGCCGGTCCGGATCGACCTTGCCCGGTCCGCCGGCGTGGACTTCGAGCGCGTCGTCCTCACCATCCGTCTCGCCCTCGCCGCCCACCTCAACCGGCCGTTGCCCGCCTTTGACATCGCGCTGCGCCGCTACTGGGAGCACCAGCACCCCGGCGAATCACTGGAGGAGTATCTGCGCCGCGGCGGTCTTGCCGCGCGGTTCGGCAAAAACCTGCCGCAGCAGATGCAGTCCGCACTCAGCGATGTTGCCCAGGCTCTGCTCCTGCCCGGCACGGTCGGTAGCGCGATCGGCCAGCTGACCGGCGCCCTGACCACCGCGATCCGCGAGCGCCGTCAGACGGTCCGGGCTTTGGCCGGCTGCGCCCGCCTGGCCGACCTCCTGGACGTCGAGCCCGACGTTGACGCGCTCTCGTACTACCCGCACCTGCTGGCCTGGGAGCTCGCCCAGCTTCCCGCCGACCAGGCCGTGGCCCCGGTCATCCTGCTGGACACGTTCGAGGAAACCGGCACCCGCACGCACCGCGACCTCGAACGGCTCCTGCAGCGCCTGGTGTGGCTGATGCCCGGAGCGTTCTTCATCGTCACCGGCCGCGGCCGACTGCAGTGGGCCGATGCGGCCCTGGAGGGCCAGCTCGACTGGACCGGCCCCACCGCCTGGCCCGGGCTCGTCGGGCAGGCCGTACCCGGCCCCCGAACCGCCGGCATCCCGATCGAGAGCGGCCGCCAGGTCCTCATCGGCGACTTCTCCCCGGAGGACTGCTCCGACTACCTCGCCCGGCGCCTGACTCGCGAGGGCCGGCCCCTCATCGACGCCGACTTGCGCACGGTGATCGCCGAGCGCTCCCACGGCCTGCCCCTCTACCTCGACCTCGCCGTCCTGCGCTTCCTGGAGCTCCGCCGAGCCGGCCGCACCCCCGGGCCCGCGGACTTCGGGACCGACTTCCCCGCGCTGCTCACCCGTACCCTGGCCGACCTCACCCCGGACGAACGCCACCTCCTGCGCGCGGTCAGCCTGGTGGACGCCTTCGACCTTCCCCTGGCTACCGCAGCCGCGGGCCTGTCCCACCTGTCCGCGGCCGCCCGGCTGGTGGAGCGGCCATTTGTCCGGCACGACGCGTTCGCGCTGTGGCCCTACCACCTGCACGCCCTGATCCGCTCCACCCTGCGCACCGCGGACGACGCCACCGACGACTGCTGGACCGACACCGACTGGCGGCAGGCGGCCGCCCGCGCGCTGGCCGTGCTCGGCGCGCAGTGGCAGACCAGCAGCGGCCCGGACCGGCGCCTGCTGGTCGGCTGCCTACGCCAGGGCCTCGCCTTGGCCCGCGACCACCGGCTCGAGCTGGGTTGGCTCGCCGACGCCGCCTGGGCCTACACCGACGACTACGTGTGGGAACCCCTCCCGCTCCCGGCACGCGAGAGCGGGGACGGCGAGCTCACGACCGCCGCGGACGCGTTGGCCGAGCTCCTGGCCGCGTTGGCCCGGCGCCAGCACGAGCACCGGTCCGTGACCGCCTCCCGGCTCACCCGCGTCATCGACGCCGACGTCCTGCCCGCCGAACTCACCGAGATGGCCGTCTACTACCGGGCCAAGGCATATCGCGACCTCGGTCAGAACGACGCCTCCCACGACGGCATGCGCCTGGTCGCCGACGGCGGCGGCCGGCTCGCCCTCGACGCGGCCCGCGGACTCGCCCACCTCGCCCGCGCCACCGGCGACTTCCCCACTGCACTGTCCACCGCCCGCACTCTCGGCTGGCGCGGACGCGGGAACCGGGTGCTCGGCGACATCCACTTCGCCCACGGCGACATGAACCAGGCCGCCACCGCCTTCGCCACCGCCCGCACCGAAGCTGAACAGCATGGCAACACCGGGGAGCAAGCGATCGCCCAGTCCCACCTTTCCCTGGCGTACGCCTTCACCGATCCCGACCGGGCCGACGACGAAATCGCTCTCGCCGAGCAGCTCCTGGCCGGACTCGACCAGCGCGCAACCGCTCTCACCCTCAAGGTCGCCGCCCTCGCCCGCGAAGCCGGCACCCTCACCGACCTCGAGGGCGCCCGCGCGCTGCGCGCCGAGATCCACGCGGCAGGTATCACCCCGGTCGAAGCCATTTTTGAACTCACCCTCGCCCTACACCATGTCGTCCTCGGCGAACAAGACAAGGCCCGTACTCACGTCGACCGGCTATACGAGCTCGCCCAGCGGGGTGACTACGCCTACTACGCGGACATCGCCCACTACATGGCCGGCCTTTCCCTGCCCAGCCCCTCCCCCACCACCTGGCTCGACGGCCCGGATGCCGTCCGAGCCCGCTGGCAGCAGCTCGTCCAGGACCGACGCGCCCGGCTCTGAGCTGCCGAACGCGCCGGTCGTCGGGGAATCGAGAACCCGCGCGCCGTGAGATGTGCGGGTCAAAAAGAGAGGGGCAGTGGCCAGTGACTGGGGAGTGCCTGCCCCTTTGCGTAGGTGCCGCCTCACGGGTCAGCTTGTCGGACGGGTTCCTCGGCAGGTTTCTTCTGGCGTGCTCGCATGTCGCCAGCCGTCGAGGAGTGCTGAACACACGACGGTGCTCAGCGTGAGCGCGAATTGTCGTTGTTCACGTTGTGCGGCGGAGCGGATCATGGGGATGAGAGCTCCTGCGAGGGCCAGTTGGTACTCATGCATTGGTATGGGCCAGTGCCCCTGGCCGCAGCCGAATGCCACCTTCCGGATGCGGCGGACCGCAGTGAGCACCCGTTCTTCTTTGGCAGACAGATGAGGCAGGGCAGCCTTCAGAGGGGGTGGGACCAGCCTGGTCCCTGTGGCCACGTACGCAGCGATACGTCCTGCTTGTGCAGCGTCCCATTCGTACACGTGGGTCAGAATGCACGCCTCCAGGCGTGCGAGGTCCTTGCACACGTGCCCGTAGTGCGCGGTCTCAAAGTCAATAAGGAAGGGCTGGGGCAGGGCGCTACTCGCTGACGTGCACAGCACGTTGTCCATATGCAGGTCGCCATGCGATAGCACGAGGAGAGCGTCATAGGCCCTCAGGTCAACACGCTTCGGGTCGATAAGGTTGTCCAGCCTGTCGCTGGGTTCGAGGCCATCAAGTTCCGCGACTGCCGCCGCGAACCACAGGGGATTGACCCACTCCAGGCTGTTCATCTGGCCGATCGCCTGCTCGAGCCCAAGACATCCTCTGAGGCTGTCGGCTGGCCTGTCCTTGATTTTAGGCAGAGACAGCCCGAGCCCCTCCGACACCGCACTGTCGGTGAGTTTTGCCAGCTCGCCCGCGGCCGAGGACGTCGGAGACTGCTTGTCAGGGGCGGCATACGGCCGAAACACCGGATACTCAGCGCGCAGATCCACCCGGTCTCGTCGTACGTCCGCGATCCAGGGGCGCATCGTAGTGAGCAGAAGCTGCTCAATCACGACGGCGGGATCCTGAGCCTGGGCGCCATGGAACCAGGTTCTCAGGGTGCTCGGCTGCTCGCCCTCTTCGAAGGCGTATGAGGTCACGATCGCGCGCAGCGGCTCTCCCCCTTCTCCCAGGTACATCTCCATGTCGTGTGCTTGGCACCGACTGGGTCGGTACTTGTCGTGCAGGCGCTTCTCCGCATACTTCTCGAAGTTTGTGACCTCCCGAGCCACTCTGTCCGCGTGGTCGACCTTCAGGATGGAGATAGGTCTGTACTTGTTGCTGAGCAGATATGTGGGCATCCTGCGGCCGTCGAAGCGGTCGCCGCGCACTTTGATGAAGTCGTCGGTTTCCAAGCCCTGGGCCACTACAGCCTTCAGGACGGGATCTGGAATCTGCAGCCGCCCGGTCTTGTCGCTGGTGATCGTGCTGCTCTGGGTGTAATCGGATGGTTCGGGCTTCCAGGGATTGTCTTCCACGGTGACCCTCTCCGCAGCAGCCATGAACGCGTCCACTGCGTTCTGCCAGGCCAGCAACTGCTGCTGGGACGCCGGGTCACGTGGCGCCGCGAAGAGCTGCCCAAGGAGCCAGCCAGCGCGTAGGCGATCCCACCCCGCGGCTGAGGCCAGGGCGAACGAGGCTTCCTTGATGTCGCGGCTGCTCCGCCACTGCCGCAGTAGATGAGTTGCCCAGAGCGGTTTCGGCACTGGCTGTCGGGGGACCTTGCGGCCGAACGCGTCACCTTGGTGGTTGTCAGCCTCAGCGACGCTCTGCGGGAAGTAGACCCGTTCGTCGTAGGCCATCTCGTGCGCCATGGCCGGGCTGGGGCCGGTAAGGAGAAGATACGTGCCCACGGCCTCACACAGCAGGTCCTCCTGCTGCTGGATCTCCTGCAACGCCATCGCTGGCATGCCGTGCGCCACTGCGATCTGTGCCTCGACACTGCCGAGGATCAGATCCCGAGAGCACTTCTGTACGCCTTCATTGAAGGCAGCACTGGTGTAGCGCATGAGGTCCACGTGCAGTTGTGGCTTGTTCGAGCGCAGGCCGTCTTGCTTAGTCCACAAGTGATGGTTGACGAGTGCGGTGAGCAGTATCACGACTCGGGGTTCCGCGTCCCTCGACACGCTCCGGCGCACCCAACGGGCCTGGTCGACGAGTGCCCTCTGATCGGACGGCAGACGGTCGGGCAGCCTGTCGCAGGCCGCCGCCATGTCCTCACTCCACATCTTGCCAAACGACCTGCGGGCCAAGTGGGAGTGCTCTGTGAGTTCCTCGAGGTATTTGCTGAGAGCATCACCCATACCGGCAGAGTCAACGGACTCCCCACTCCCGCTGGCAAGACTGGCGAAGAGCTGCCCTTCAGTCGGTTCCGCCTCCTGCAAGAGGCTGGACAGACTCATGATGGGGCTATCGAAGAACGGCGGAAGCTCGTCGCTCTCGGCTACTTCCAGGATGTTGAGGCTTGCGCGGCAACGCTCCATCACGCCGCCGACGTTCCTGCCAGCAGCGAACAAGGGAGCGAACGTCTGAAGGGCGACCTGGAACGTGGCGGCTGCCTCCTGGTTCCTGCCCTCACCCATCAGCGTTGTGGCCAGGGTGCTCAGACCGAAGCCGAAGTCCAAGATCCCCGACGGCATGAGCTTGCCGTTCCTGTGGTACCGATACGCCAACGCAACCTGGGCGGCTGCCTGCGCAGGTGTATTCAGCTGCTGGTCACGGCGGAGGTAAGGGATCCATGCTCCCCCTGGGTGGGGGTACATCTTCTGTGCCCATTCGATCATCAGTGAGACATCCAAGCGAGGCTCCCTACGTATGACGGACGTGTCCACAGATGGAGCCGCACCCTAATTGCAGCGCTGACCGGGGGGTTGAGATTTGGCCACCGGGCCCGCACTACCGAAGGGGGCCCAGCCGGAACTCCGGGACGGCCAGGGCTGGCACCGTGGGCTGAGACGAGCGGTACGAACGCCTCCCGGGCGGTGCGGCACAGTTTCCCGGGTGGGGCAACGGACTCCTTTTCGCACTTGCCGACGGGGCTGGCCGAGTCACACTGTGGACGGTGTTCTCACCCAGCAGCTCGGAGTACTGAACGACGGCCTGTCTACCGCAGCCGGGAAACCCGCGCCTGTTACCGCGCTCGCGTTCTCCCACGACGGCACTACTCTCGCGGCCGGCGACGAACTGGGTCGGATACGCATGTGGGACGTGGCATCCCGAAAGGCCCTCGGCAGCGCCCTGCTCGGCCCCGGGACGAAGTCACGCGCCTGACCTTCGGGCCGGACGACCGTACGCTGCGATCCCAGGGCCGCTACCCGCCGCCACTGGAACGCTCCGTAGCTCCCGAGGACGTGGCGGCGGCCCTGTGCTCCCGCCTCGGCAGCGGCCTGGGCCGCAGCCAGTGGCATGACCAGATCCGCGATGTGCCATACCGGGAGACCTGCCCGCGAACGGCCCACGATGCACGGTAGTCCAGCATGGCCCCTCGCGACACACATGACACCGCTCGCGGAGATGTGGTCACCTAGCGGCCATTTTTCCGTCACCCCCGCCTCGCCGGCACTCGAGCCCGCGCCGAACAAACTGCCGCCATGCCCGTTTGGCTGCTGCGGGTACCTCACCCCGTCGATTAAGCAGGCGAGCCGCCCGGGTGCAGGGCGGCAACGCCGTGAGTCTGCTCAGCCGCGGAAGGCCGGTGCCGTGAGACCCGTAAGGTACCGGACCTTGGAAATGTCGAGGCCTGTTGCCTGAGCAATGGCTTCCGCGCTGTGATTGCCCAGCTGGTGAAGGATGGCGGTGTCGTACTGTGGCGCCGATTCGGCTGGTACGGGGAGGGGATGTTCTCTGCTGCCTGTGCACTTGATGAGTTCGCCCCAGGCCTCCCGGGCCGGGTGAGGCTGGGAGACGA
The DNA here is from genome assembly GCF_044762985.1 of Streptomyces sp. NPDC096339. NCBI lineage: Bacteria > Bacillati > Actinomycetota > Actinomycetes > Kitasatosporales > Streptomycetaceae > Streptomyces > Streptomyces sp. NPDC096339. Next base: position 29,265 of record NZ_JBIWFI010000039.1, read on the forward strand.
CGTGATCCCAGCGCTCAAGGATGACGCGAAACGCAGCCTGAACGGTGGCCTGCGCCGCGGCCTCTTCCAGCAGGTGGGCTTTCGCATACGACAGGTACAGGCGCTGGTGCAGCGCCCGGAACGCCTCGTAAGCCAGTGGTACGCGCGGCCCGGACGGGTGTTGGGCTGCGACGGTCTGTCTTGCGGGGAGCGGGAACTTCAAGGTGGTCATCCAAAAGCCGATGCTGGGATGGTGGGATGAGGTTTCCGCTCCGCCTGAGCGTCGTCCCAGAGTGTTCTGAAGTACGTGGTGTCGCCTCCGAGTACGTGGAGCAGATTGGTCAGTGCCGGCCAGCTGGTCAGGTGTCCGTCGAGCATGTCGGCAACGGTGTCGACGGAGAGCCGCCATCTGCTGGCGCGGACGATGTCCTGGGCCGTGGGCTGTCCGACTCTGACGTGCAGGGTCCTGAGGGCTGCGAGGAGGCGGGTTCCGGCCCGCAGTGGCGTGTCCTCATGGTCGTCGTCGACGAGGGGAGCGACGGCGCCCTGTTCGCGGAGTCGCTCGTTGGCCCACAGGGCATGCACGATGGCGGGGTCGGCTCCACAGGCTCGTGTGAGCCTTTCGGTGAGGCGCCATGTTGGCACCCGTTCTCCGTTGAGGACTCGGGAGAGGTAGGAGGGGGAGCAGCCGGTCTTCTTCGCGATGTCCTTCAGGGGGAGGCGTGAGCCGCGTGCCAGCATGGACAGCATGGACGCCAGTCGGTTGAAGGCGTGTCCGCCGGGGTCGCGGGGCGGTGGTGTGGGCTCAAGCCTGCGAGGTTGGGCTTCTGTGGTCCTGGCGGTGGGAGCGACAGGGATATCGGTGTAGAGGGCACTCAGTGACAGGGGTGCCGCAGGGCGTGTGAAGCGGTCGAGGCGTCGGCGGATGTGGGCGTCGGTGTAGCGGTGGCGTGCGGTGTCCTCGCTGATGCACAGGAGACGGGCCAGTTTGGCCCAGGAGACCCGGCCATGCCGGGCACGGCCGACCAGGCCGGCCGTGAGAGCCTCGAGTTGAGCCTGCATGTGCATCACCCGACTCAGGGGCTCCTGCGGGTCGGATTCCGGCAGCAGGCGTTGAAGTTGCCGGAGTTCCTCGAGGAGATCGCCGATGAGCTCGGTGAGCATTTCCTCATCCTCGATGGGGCCGTGTGCGGGAACGGCTTGTGATGCGCTTCGGGGGAGTTCGGCACGGGGCGCAGTCGTCTTCGCGGTTGGGAGCGGGGCCTTGTCTGTACTGAGGGGTGCGGCGTTCTTGCGGGCGCGGTGTGCCGCTTGCCGACAGGCGGTGTTGCAGAACTTTTGTGGCCGGCCCTGTCGGGGCTCGCGAGGGTCCTCGAATTGCGTTCCGCAGTGGGCGCAGCGGTCGCTGGTCATGGTCCGTCCGTGTCACGAAAAGGGTTCAGGAAGGGGATTTCGTAGCGGATCTGGAGCGGGTCTCAGGATTTCGTCGCCGGGTTGTCCCCGGCAGTCCCGCCGTCGGTCAGGTCCGTGTGGTCCCGGGAGGCCGTGTGGCCGGGCTTGGGGCTGGCGACGCCGCTTGGTGGGCGTCGCCAGCCCCGAGCTCTCTCTACCTGCGGCGACGTACTGCCTGGGTGCTGGTGAGTACGACGCCTGTGGCCGCTGTCCCAGCCCACAGCAGTGGGTCGGTCGTGATGTTGACGTGGATCGTGGGCTCTGAGATGAGCACGATGCCGAGGACGGGCAGACTCAGGAACGCGAGAGCAATCGCCTTGCCCAATCGGTTCCCTCGGCCGGAAGTTTCGTTACGGTTGCTAGGCTCGCTGGAGCGGGCCGGACGATCTGAGCGTTGTTTGGCGCGTCGACGCCGCGGGGTATGTCCCATGAGGGACTCCATTCGTGAGTTGTCGATTGACCGCGTGCGAGGTCTTGGATGAGTTGCGAGCCCGTTTAAGACCTCGCACGCGCCGTTGGGTGACGATAACGACACTGTGTGCTAAAGGCGAATCCCCTCAACTTCCTCGATTTCGGACGTTTCTGGCATCCCTGCAGGAGAACTGCGGGTTTCGTGACGGTGCCCTGCTAAATGTTTCAGCAAGGCACTGAAAGTCCCCATTCGATTCCCCTGCATCTGGTAAAGCCTCATTTCGCGCATGCGGTAGCCCTCATTTCGTCGATTTCCAGCCACGATGAGGCCGAAGCCCACACAGCTTCACGAGCCCACACACGCCTGAGCGCACTTCCTTGTTGGGCCACAGGTCAGCTCGCATACACCAGCACCCTCCGCTCCTCACAAGAAGGCAGGAGATCCTCCGGTGGGGCGGGCGCGAACTCGTCGACGTCCGTGACGACTCCCCCTCCCGGCTGCGGCAGCACCAACGCCGGGCCGGCTTCCTCCTCTCTCTGCTCCGGTACCAGGGCGAAGTCGAAGACGTAGAGTTCCTTTGACACCGTGTCCCTGGCCCAATAGACGCTGGGCACCTCCGCCATCCGGTTCGGTGCCCGCAAGCGAGCCTCGCTCACGGACGAGGGCAGCAGCAGCCGGTCCGCCATGGCGAACCGCCGCTCGGCACCCGGCATGGGACGGGGCGCCTGGGCGACGGGCTCGGAAACCACTTCCCGCGCCGGCGCAATCCCCCCAGCCAGCATCAGCGTCAACAGCACTGTCCCGGCCTGGCTCGCCAGGATCGCGGCAGCGTCGTTCAGACGCGACGCTTGCGACAGCGGCATCGACAACGCCACGCAGGCCGTGGTCGTACCGAACGACACAGGTACCGCGGCGCACACGGTGCCCGGCGAGTACTCCTGTACATCCAGCACCGGATCTGAGAGCCGATGGCTTTCCAGACGGGAGAAAAGGATCTTCTCCGTGACGATCGTCCGGGAGGTCAGCCGTGCGAACTTGTGACGCGACATGTGGTCCCGGCGACCATCCGGACCGAGAAGCGCCAGGAGGCACTTGCCCACCGCGCTCGCATGGGCCGCAGACCGGAAGTCCACCCACTCGACCACTTTGGGCATCCCCGGCCCGTCCGCAGCCTCCGCGATCCGCACCTCGCCGTCCTCATAGGAACTGATATAGACCGCCGCACCCACCGCATCCCGAAGGAGCGCCAGCGTGTGCTGCAGCGACCGCTTGGCCAGGGCCGGATTTGTCGACTGCAACGCCGGAAGCAGCGGACCCTCCGTGAACCCACCGCCGGGAAGCCGCTTCGCCAGCCCCTGACGTCCCAGCCAAACCAGCGTCTGGCGAACCACCGGCACGGGAAGACGAGCATCCTGCGCGATAAGGCGTGGCGACGCGCCACCAGTTCTCCGGCTCAGCGCCTCCAGAACCCTCAGACCCCACGTCGCGTCCTGTGCCCCCGGCGAGGAGGTGAGCCCCACCCCACCTCCGGCAGCGGCGACCTGCGAACACTCGTCGCCGCCACCCAGCCGCCGTCTCGCCGACCTCACCCCCGTCCTCAGTGCGGTGCCCGGAACCAGGTCTGGCCCGGAGTGCGGGATCCGCGTTGGGGCGGCGTCCTCGTGAAGCGCCGATGCCAGCTCCGATGCCAGGTCCGCGTCATCGACACCCGCATCCCCCTCCCCCTCCGCGCTCTTCCCCGGGCCGGACCTGCCCAGCGCACGGCGGGCCCCGCTGTGTCCCCACAGCGCCGCCTGGCTGAGCAACGACACGATCGCCGCCTGGATCTCGGCGCGCCCACCCTCCTCCCTCCGCGCCCCTCGCCGGTGAACAGCCACAGCCAACCGGAATGCCGCCCCGGGATGGTCCTGGGCGTAGGCGCTGCGCAGCCACAGTTCCGCAAGCTCCAGATCCCCCCGCAACAGTGCTTTCGACCCCAGCCGATAGCACGAATTTGCCTCTCGCCGGGCCGCCGCCTCCTCCTCGGCCAGCCCGGACACCCCCTGTCCCCAGTCGCCTTCGGGCCTGTCCCACGCATCCGCCGACCCCCGCGATCCCGCCAGCAGAACCTCCAGCCCGTCCGTGATCGCGGTGCGCCCGATCCCCCAGCCCATCTCGTCGAAGTCCACGTCACTCACCTGTCCCCTTCTCCGCGGGGCTGATCGGGCATGGAGACATCCCGGATGCGGTTCCGGACGATGTCCATCGTCTTCAGCTCTTTCACCCCGAGATGCCGCTGCACATGAACCTGCTCCACGGACACCCCTATTGCACTCGCGATCACGCTGTCGGCGTCACCGCGTAACTGCCTGCCGATCACTACCCGACGCTGCGTGCGTTTCATACGGCTGATCGCGTCATGGAGTACCTCTTCGATCTCGTCGTCCTCCTCCTCGGGCCACGTCTCCCCCTCTCGGTAGATGTGGAGGCGCTCGTCCTCCATGGGGTCCTCCGGTACCTTCAGCACCTTCAAAGCGAGGTTGCGGGCGACAACGCACATGTAGCCGAGCGGGTCCCGGTCCGGATCAAGCCTCCCCGCCTCCCAGGAACGCACCGTCTCCATGTACGCCTCCTGAGCGATGTCCTCGAAGTACCCCTTCAGCTTGGGCGTCTTGTAGAACTTGGTGGCCAGGTAACGGACGACGCTCTTGCACAGCTCGTGTGCACGGGAACGCAACGTGTTCCCCATCTCGCCCTCGAAACGCCAGGCCTCCTCATGCGGCTCGGTCACCACAGCCCGAACTCCTCCCGCCCAGGGCGGGGCACCAGCAGCTGCCGCCCCAGCGCCGACTGCGCCACGACCCCCCACTTGGATATCCGACGGCCAGTCACTCCCAGATCCCGGGTGTGCCGACGGCACACCCGATGCTCATGCCGTCCTGTCCTCACACGCCCTGCTTGACCGGTGACCGCCCCGCCAGGACGACGGGCGCCCCGGGAAGGGCGCCGGCGCACGCCCAGCGCGCCGATGCCAGCCGGATCAGCACCGGCGGACTCCCAGGAAGTCATGTAGCTCCTCATGCATGTGAAGTGGTCGAGAAATCCGCCCCTCGGAACACATGGGAATCCCGGGCCCTCATCCTTAAAGGCCGATCGAAAGAGATCGAAGAATGACAAGTGTGATCGTCTGATGCCAGGACCTGCGCTGATGTCCTATGCCAAAGACCTATGCGCCCCCGCGCATCCCCGCGCGCCCGCGTACATCACACCAACACCGGACCAAGCCCTCGCCGGAACAGCGCCGATCCAGCGGCATGACGTATGCAACTGCGCGGACACTGCGCGAGACGGCGCAGGATCGGGTCAGGGACGGTAGCTGCTGAGGTAGCTGTGGGCAGCAGCCTCACTCGTGCCGAGCGCGGTCGCCACCTCCTCGAGCGGTACTTCCCTCGTGGCAACCTCATTCGCAGCGTCCTGGCCGGTTTGGGCGATGACGTACCTGAGATCGGCCAGGGCCTTCAACGCAACCAGCGGCTCCTCGGCGGCCAGGCCGTCGAGTCGGTGGACGAGTTCAGTGAGGAGCACCGTGAGGTCCTCGGGCAGTTGGACGGCCGCACCCCGGATCACCGATAGATGCGCCTCGTAGTCCGCGACCGGCCCGGACAGGTCGATGTCCGCCGCGTACAGAGGCTTGTCCTTCGCGAGGGTCGTCCAGTCGAGCGGGTACTCGGCCATCCCCCGCCAGCCACACGAGCAGCTGCCCCGCAAGACCGCCGCCCGGGGACGGCCGAACCGGCCGTCGTACACGTGCCACTCCGTTGACGACGGCACATACGACCCGCTGCCCACATCGAAATAGACCGGGCCCGGCTCGCTGCCGTCGGCCAGGAGCACCCCCACCGACCCCTCGTGCGCGGCCCCCAACACCTGAAGCACCCTGTCCACGACGACCAGCCCCTCCCCGCAGCACACGATCAAGCCAGCCACTGGCCGGACCCGCGACCTCCAGGCTGCCCCGACATGCCGTCCCACGCACCGGGATCGATCGAACGAGGTACAGGCGACGTCTTCCTGGGCGGGGTCGGCCGACCCAGCTGGCGGCCACGACAGGTCAGCGGCGCGACATGGGACTGGGCCGGAGGGCCGCTGGGGTACTGACATCCTGACCAGGAGACGGTCTGGCCTTCTGGCCGGCCTTGCACGGGCACCTGCGGCACGGCCAGCAGGCCCCGGCCAAGACACCGCGCTGGGCGTTAGGAAAGGCGAACGGGAGTGTCATCCGCCGACAGCACCAGCGAGCAGCTGCTCAAGGACGCCCTGGCTCGTGTGAGCGGGACGTGGCACGCTGCGGACTACCGGTTCGAGCCGGTAGCCGACGGCACCATGGCCGCCGTCTGGCGTGGCGTCTCCCCGTCCTCCCAGGCACCGGAGGTGGCCGTGCGACTGACGCCCAAGCCAGCCGCTCTGATCAGCCGGATCGCCGGGTTGGTCGACGGCGTCGACGCTGTGGAGTGTCCGCAGACGCTGGCCGTGGGCACCGTGGAGACCAAGGCCGGTCCGCAGACCGTTCACGTGTGCACCTGGATCGGCAAGGGGAGCGCCGACCGGAGCGACCCGTACGGCCTGGGCCAGGATCTGGCCCGCCTCCACTCGGGGCTGGCCCGGCCGGATGCGGGCGACTTCACCGATCGCCGTCTGACCTTCGAACGCGCCCCGGTGCCTTCCCCGGACCAGGAGCTGCCGCACTGGTACGTGGCCCGGCACCTGTGGCGGGACCGGATCCTGCCCCGCCTGGCCCAGGACCTGGCGTCCCTGCGGCCCCAGCCCATCCACGGGGACCTGCACTGGGACAACGTCGTGGCCGGCAACGGTGATGGCGGGTTCGGGTTCATCGACTTCGACAAGGTCATGCACGCCCCACCGGTCTTCGACCTCGCCAAGCTCCTTGCCACCGGGTTCTTCGTCCTCCAGGGCGAGCGGGCCCGCTACCAGCAGTCCCGGGCCTCGGACCTCCTGGCCGGCTACCGCAGCATCCGGCCATTGGAGGAGGCCGAGGTAGCCGCGCTCGAGGGCTTCGTCGTGATCCTCAACGGTGAGATCGCCCGTCTCGGGTACGTGTACGACGTCCCCGCCTACCAGGCTCAGGCGAACGCGGTCGGAGCCTGGTGGACGAACCGTCGCCGCCAGCGCCCCCAGGACCCGCTCGGCCTACGCGAGCGGAATAACCCGCCTGCGGCCCAACAGCTTCGCCTTCCTGACGAGGACAGCTAGGCCCTCCCGCACCTGCGGCACACCCACTCTGGTCTTCGGCGCCAAGCGTTGAGCCTCTCCGCGGAGCGCGGGTATCAGGACCGCTGCCGCCCGCCTCGTGAGCTGGCAAGGGCGTCCACGAGCTCGTCGTGCGTCATGGACGAGCGGCCGGGAACGTGCGCGGCGGTGGCCTTCTTGTAGAGCTCGGACTTCGTCATTGACTGCAAGGACTCGGCTTTGGAGGAGAGGCGCTTCCTCGCGGGCGCAGCCTTCTTCTTCTGCGCACCCGTCTTCGTGGTGGTGGCCTTCTCGCGGGTGTCCTTGGGGCTGCGGGCCCGCTCGACGCTGGCGCGTAGGGCTTCCATGAGGTCGACGGCGCCGGTGGCCTGCGCGGCGGGTTCGGCCTTCTCCACGCTCTCGCCGGCCTTCTTGGCGTCGACCAGGGCGGCGACCTTCTCCTGGAACGTGTCGTGGTACTGCTCGGGATCCCACGTCATGCTCAGGGCCTCGATCAGCTGCTCAGCCATCTTCAGTTCCTTGTCCGAGGCCTTCGCCTTGCCCGGCAGGGTGTCGATCTCCTTCTTGGGATCCCGGATTTCGTCCGCCCAGTGAAGGGTGTGCAGGGTCAGGATGCCGTCCTCGGCCTTCACCGCGACGAGGTACTCGTGCTGGCGCATTACGAAGGTGGCGATCCCGGCCTTGCCCGCCTTGGCGAGGGCCTGCTCCAGGAGGCTGTAGACCTTCGCGTACTCAGCGCCCCGCGGCCCGAGGTAGTACGTCTTGTCGAAGAAGATCGGCTCCACGTCGTCCAGTTCCACGAACCCGGCGACCTCCAGGGAACGGGAGCGGCCCGGGGCGATGTCGTCGAGCTCCTTCGGCTCCACCAACACGTACTCGCCGCCGGTGTCGTAGCCCTTGACGATGTCACCCAGGTCCACCTCGTCGCCGGTGCGCTCGTTCACCCGGCGGTTGCGGATCCGGTCGGAGGTACCGCGCTGCAACTGGTGGAAGCGGATGGTGTGGCTGTCGGTCGCGGTGTAGAGGCCGACCGGCAGGCTGACCAGTCCGAATGTCAGATTTCCGGCCCATACGGGTCTCGCCATCACCAACACCTCCAGCGCTGACTCCCCCGCCCTTCCAGCTCAGACCCACCGGCCCGTGATCGCACCCGAGGCGCCCGGAATGTTCAGACGTCGAGGAGGCCGAGGGCGGAGTCGGCGCGGCAGATTCCGCAGGCGCGCGCTGGGGTGTTCTGCAGGGTTTCGACGGCCTGGGCGCGGGTGGCGGGCCGGGAGCGGCCGGAGGTCATGCTGCAGTCACCGGTGTGCACGAGCTCGGGCCGGTGCTGGACGCCGATGCCGTACTCGATGATCCACTCCACGAGAGGAGCCTCGTGGCGGGCGGCGTCCGAGCGGACGCGCGCGGCCTGCTCCAGCACGGCGATCCGCTCACGGGTCTGGGTGAGGAGCATGGACAGGAGGGTCTCCACGGTCCGCAGTCGTTCCAGGTCCGGCGGAAGCCATGCCGGCCCGCCACCGGCGTCCACGGCCTACGCCTCCCCGTTCGCCGGGACCCGCTTGAGGGCCATCCGCGCCGCCACGACGTCGCCGCGCTCGACCGTCGACCAGAACGGGTGATCGCCCACCACGGAAGTCAGCTGGCGCAGCCGCCGCTCGAAGGTGGCCTTCTGCCGGTGCTGCTCATCGGTGTGGCCGGGGCTCTCCGCCCGCATCGCGTCGGCTTAATCGGGTAGGGCCCTGCCACCGCAGCTGGACAGCGCCACCGACCCGTTCTGGGTCAGGCGCGGTCGGGCCGTTCCGGTTGGCAGTTCCCGCAGAGCTTGAAGCGCTCGCCGCCCTTGGGGCCGGTGCGTTCCGCGATCCAGGAGGCGGCCTCGTGCCGGGCGAGCACCGTGCGTCCCTCGCCGGGGATGCTCTCGAACTCGTCGTGTGTGAACCAGTGGAGATGCTGGTCGTACTCGTCGGGGTTGATCTCGCCCGACTCCGTGAACAGGAAGCCGCAGGAGTTGCTCAGGGCTTCCATTTCCCGGCAGTCGATCCGATGGAGAGCGGACCGGGTGGCAGCCCAGGGGTGGGCTTTGGGGTCGCGGTACCGCTCGCGCTGTACGAGCACTTGGTGGAGGCGGCGGTCGAACTCTGGTTTCCGGGCGGCGCACTCGTCGCAGTCCCCGTAGCAGCGGGCGGCCGCGCGCTTGACGGGGTCGGCTTCCTCCGGGTCGCATGCGAGGACGACTTTCTCGGCCAGTCCACCGAGGAGGGCACGGGCCTTTTCCACGGTGAGCTCGCCGGCGATGACCTTGTCCAGGAGGGCAAGGACCGCGGGTACCTCTACAGCGGTACCCCAGCCTTCGAGGTGACGCCGCTCCTTGGGGTAGTCGCCGCCCCAGGTGAAGCGGATGTCTTTGATCGGCTCATCGCCGATGGTGAGGGCTGCGTGCCTCGTCTGCACAGTCTTTGCCTTCGTGGTCGGGAGGTCTTGTCGAGCGTGGCCCGGATCAGCGTCGGCGGGTGCCGGGGATGCGCCTTGCTGCCGGTCGCTCCGGCTACGCCTTGGCGAACCCGACGAAGCGCCCGTAGTGGCCCTGGTGGGCGACGGTGAGGGTGGCTGTGGGTCCGTAGCGGTGTTTGGCGACGATGAGGTCGGCTTCTCCGGCGCGGGGAGAGTCCTTCTCGTAGGCGTCCTCGCGGTGAATGAGGATGACGAGGTCGGCGTTGTCCTCGAGGGCGCCGGAGTCCCGCAGGTCGCTCAGGTAAGGCTTCTTGTCGGTGCGCTGTTCGGGGCTGCGGTTGAGGGTGGAGACGGCGATGACGGGGATCTGGAGTTCCTTGGCCAGGTGCTTGAGGGCGCGGGCGATCTCGGAGACCTCTTCGTAGCGGGAGGCCAGGGGCCTGGTGCCGTAGTTGAGCAGCTGTATGTCATCCACGGCGATGAGCTTGAGGCCGTGCTGGTGGTGCAGGCGCCGGCAATGGGCGCGCAGCTCGGTGAAGTTGGCGTAGGGGTCGTCCTGGAGGAAGAGCGGTGCCTGGGAGACGTCGGGCATCCGCTTGGACAGGCGGGTCCAGTCGTCGTCGGTCATGCTGCCGGAGCGCATGTGGGTCAGGGCGACGCGGGCCTCGGCGGCCAGGAGGCGAAGGGTGACGTCGGTGCGGCGGGACTCGAGCGCGAAGAGGGCGGTGGGCAGGTTCTGCTGGATGCTTGCTGCGCGCAGGAGGTCCAAGGTGAGGGTGGAGGTGCCCATGGAGGGACGGCTGGCGATGACGATGAGCTGGCCGGGGTGGAGGCCGCCGGTGAGGATGTCGAGGTCGTGGAAGCCGGTGGAGATGCCGGCGATGCCGGGGCTGCTGCCGATGGCTTCGATCTCGTCGAGGGCGCCTTCCATGACGTCTGCCAGGGGGTGGGCGGATGGGAACCAGGATCGGTTGCGTGTGGTGGCGGCGAGGATCTCGGCCTGGGCGGTGTCGATGATTCGCTCGACGGTCTCCGCGGTGCCGTCGGCAGCGAGGTTGTCGATGTGGGTGGTGGCTGATTGGAGGCGGCGCAGGACGGCCATGGCCTGGACGGTGTCGGCGGCCCTGGTCCAGGACTGCCGGCCGGTGGCTGTCTCGGCGAGGGTGTGGAGGTAGAGGTGACCTCGTGCCTTGGCCAGTTGGTCGTTCTTGGCGAGCTCGGCGCCGACGGTGAGCGGGTTGGGGGTCTCGTCGCGGGCGTAGACGGCGAGAATGGCCGTGTAGATGGTCTCGTGCGCGGGGCGGAAGAAGTCCTCCCCTTGGAGCATCTCCACGATGTCGGCGACCGCTTCGGTGGAGCGCAGCATTGCGCGCAGCACCGTCTGCTCCGCAACAAGATCATGCGGGGGCTGCGCCGCCTGGGCGTCGTCCTCGGCCACCTGTCTCCTTCACATCGGCACGGGCCGGTGTCGGGCCCGTGAACGGCGGGCTCAGCGTAGCGAGCGGTGGACCGGCGGCCGGAGGGTTCAGGACAGGTGCCCTCATTCGGCATGAGCCCGGGCGATGGCGCGGGTCCGTACTGCCTCGGCGCTCTGTTGGTGGGCGGCTTGTTGGTCCTTGTTCTCGGCGCCGAGTGGGTCAGTGCCACGGGGTGCCTGTGCTGTCTGGCGCTGGGCAGCGGCGAAAAGTTGCCGGTCTCGCTGAGGCTGAGCTTGTGCCGCAAACGCTGGGGGTACGGGAGTCAGGGAAAGCGGGGGCGCTGCCCCTGATAGGGGCGCGGGGCCGGGCGGCAAGATTGCGATCGCTCGTACGGTCTGGCCGCCGAGGGCTTCGTTGACCCTCTCGGCGAGCCCGGAGGCCAAGAGGCGGCCCTGGGTCGTCCAAGCCCGAGAGGTCGCGCGCAGGTGCAGGGTGCTTGAGGCCGGATCGAAGCTGACCGCGATCAGGTTGGCGGAGACTTCACCAACGAGCGCAGGCCACTGCCTGAGGAGGTTCGCCTCCTTATTCGCGGGCCACCCGTAGCGCTCGGCTGTCTCCAACAGTGCTACCGCCAACGACACAGGACGCGAACCTTCCGGCGCGCGCCGCGGCCTTCGCCGACGGACGGCCGCTTCGGCCGGCTTACGCCGGGCGGCGCGAATCGCCTCGCGCAGAGCGATCCTCGCCATATCGTCCTCGCCCCGCCCGACTCCGTGCCCCGCGTGCTCAACCACGGTCCCTCCTCCGCTGGATACCCCGCTGCAAGTCTGGCGTCCGGGCCGTTGCACAGCAGCCGCCCGGCTGAAGATTCCCAACCGGGCGGCCGGCATCGGTGCGCAGTCACGCCGTGAGGTTCAGCCGTTGAGGCCCTGACGGCATCGGCAGCGGGGTGAGTCCGGCTTTCTCAGCGCGGGCCCGGGCCACGGCGAGAGCGTGGGACGAGCTGCGCGTGCGCTCACGGTCTGCCTGCTCCCGCAGGCGGGTCATCTCGGCCTGCCCGTCCGCGAAGAGGGTCTCGGGCTCACGTACGGCTTCCCGGTTCTGCCTCTCGACGGCGGTCTGAATCGCCGGGTTCGTCGTCCTGGTCATCCTGGCCTGGCGGTGCGCCGCAATGGCCTCCTGGTAGCCCGCGGGCGTCCGATAGAGCTGGTCTGGTGCGGTCTCGGGCTTGGGCGGGGTCTTGGCGGCTTCGACGGCCGAAGGCGAGATGGCGGGGGTGGCTCTGTGCGGGAGGATCCTGATGGTGCGAATGGCTGTGGCGGATCCCGTGACTCGGTTGGCGGCGTCGATGAGCTGGCGGGTGCGCAGTCGGACGGCGGTCGCGTACGGGGCGGAGACGGGGCGTACCGCGAGTTCGCCGGTTGCCGGGTCGTATCCGGCGACGGCGACGTGTCCGGCGAGGTCAGTGGCGATCGCGGGCCACTCGTCCACCAGGGAGCCGCCGGCTGCCGGGAGTTCCCAGGCGCGGTCGGTGATGAGGTTGGCCAGGAGTTGCTGGAAGCCGATGGGCTCGCGGCAGTCTGGCTGCCTCGAGGCGCGGGTGCGGTGGGCCTTGCGGGATCCGCTGGGACGCTCGCCCTGCTGCCGGGCTGCGGCGCGGGCCGCGGCCAGGGCTTGGCGGGCGAGGTCGACACCGGATTCCGGGGCTTGCGGGACGCTGACCGAGTCGTTGATCACAAGAGGCTCCCTACTATCGGTGCGCGATGGTCGTCGGACGGGTCGGGCGGGGGATGTTGAGGGCCCGGTGCACGAGCTCGGTGCCGAAGATCAGCTCGGCGGCGGGCCGGCCGGAGCTAGTGACGATCGAGCTGACCAGGCTGTTCTGGCCGTGCCGGTACTCGGTCCAGCCCAGGTCGCGCATGTCCGCAACCTCCTGGGCGCTCAGCCCCAGGTCGACGTGCTGGTCGACCACCGTGCCCGCGGTCTTGTCGTAGTCAGCGGCCAGGGCCTGGCGGGCGGTGAGGTAGGGCAGCCATTCATCCTGCGCAGCCTGGCTGCGGGGGCCTTGGGGGATGGCTTCGAGCTCCTGATGGCGTCGGGCAGCCGCGATCCGGGAGTCGCGCCAGTCCGAAACCATCGCGGCTCGCGCTTCCGGTGTCCGGACGACCTGCTCGGCGCCGTGCAGCAAGGTCGCCAGGAGCCCCGAGGCCCGGTGGACGGTGTCGGCCTCGCCCCGGACGTGCAGCCACGCCTGAACCTCGGACGTGCTCCAGCCCGCATCAGCGACGTGCCGGATCACCCAGGCGATCCGAGGCGTTGACGCTCGGCCAAGCCAGGGGATTTCCCGGATCAGTTCGGCGGCCAGTTGGAAACGGCGGCCGACGCCCTTGACGTTTCTGCGGCCGCGCTTGCCCTTCTTCGGGGTGGAGGAATCGCTCTGCCCGCTGGCGAGCTTGCTCTCAGGGGGAGGCGAAGTAGTACCGGCAGAAGAAGAGCTAGAGGTACCCACCTGCATTGGGGTGCAACGGGCCTCACCGGAAACAGCCGCCACAACCCCCTGATCAGCACCCTCACGGGCGCCCCTCCCCGGGGCCTTCGATGGCCTCTTCGCCTGCGGCTTGCGCACCTTCCGGGACGCCTTCTTCGCCAGCTTCGCCATCAGCTCCCGGCCGCACTCCGCGATCCCGGACACCGCCCGCGTGTACGCCGGAGCGCTCTCGTCCCGCTGCACCGTCCGGATGCCCAGCGCGACGTCGAACTCCACCGGGATCATTCGCGCGAACTCCGATGCCTGGCCGCCGTCGCCGGCTACCCGGGTGCCCTTGACGATCCACGCGAGCAGGCCGGTCTCCCGCAGGATGCGCAGGTGGTCCTGCACCGCCCGCTCCGACAGGCCGACGCGGCGCATCAGGTACTTGATGCCCGGACGGCACGGCGACAGGGCCGCGAGCTCCTGGGCGACCCGCACGGTCGTCGGACCGAAGGAACGCGGGCCATGGGACCGGTGGCGCCGCGGCTGATACAGCCCGGACCCGGCCACCCAGTGGACCGCCTGCATCCAGCTGTAGCCCTCGCCCGCGATCCGGCCGGACGAGGTCGACAGCCATTGCGACGCCTCGGCCACGAACAGCTCGGGCATCACGGCGACCGCGTCGGTGTCGTCGACGGCACGGCGCGGAGCGGGCAGCATCACGGCGGCCGGCGCCGCCACGGCGCTCACCGGCCCGCCTGAAGATACGAGATGGAGATCATCTCGGCAGCCTTGCGCAGGCAGCCTGTGGACAGAGCCCGCGAAGTAGCGAGACCCCCGGTTCCTCCCGCCCGGCGGGCAGAAACTTCGGACACCGTCCCGTCACACGGGACGCGGCCCCTGAGAACACCGTCGACGGAGTTGTTGAGGACCTCCGTGAGCGGGTGCATGAGCGAGGTGGCCGACACCGCGACCCCGCGCAGCGACCCCGCCCCGAAACCACTGCTCTTGTAGCTTCCTACCGGAAATCCCTCTTCCGGCATGAACCGCTTAAAAGCGCATGAACCGGACGGCGATCCCGTGACACGGGACGCGTGTCGAGCCTGAACCGGTGGAAAACGGACAAGGTCAAGCTGACAAGGGGACACCACGTCGTGCACTATGAGAAACGACCTGCTCTCCATATAGCTGGACGACCGCGCCCCTCGGGGCTGGACGGCCAGATGTGCGGATGTGATGGGTGAGCCCCCCTTCGTGAGAAGCGGGGCAGGCACCGATCGGGCGGGGGAGATTTCTCCTCTCTCCTGGTTTTGCTGAACCGCGAAGCCCCCGTGGTGGGGGCCTGTGGTGACGCGACTGGTTCTGCTGCTGTGGCTGTGGTGGCTGTGGTGGCCGTGGTTAGTGGCCGGTGGTGCGGTGGCCCTGGTTAGGGGCCAGAGGAAAACGAGCGGCTCGGTGAGCCGCAGCTCAGGACCAGCGCAAACTGGGACCTGAGCGAGACGGGCCGCGCGAGGCCAGCGGGTGGTTAATCCGCTCTCGGCGCGCGCGGCCGATGGCCGTTAGGTCATCCCGACCCCCTCGTTACCGAAGGTGGCGTCGGCGACCCCGAAACGGCCCGGACCATGAGGTCACTGCTCATTAGGCACCCTCTCGATGGCAGCATCCGGGTGCTTCGACGCGAGCTGGCGGAGAAAGTCGGCGTACTTCAGGCGATTGCCACGGTGAGGCTGGGTCTGTCCTGCCTCCCACCGTGCGACGGCGAGGCGCTGAACGCCGATGGCGTCGGCGACCTCGGCCTGGGTGAGACCCGCAGCGACGCGTAGCTGCTGCCGAACGCGAGGCGTGGGGAGGGTGTCAGCATCCACATCCACCAGGGCACCAAGTCGCCTCTGATTCGACATCACAACCCCCACCCTAGAAATCGTTTCCCGAAAAGATACACACCCTCGACGATCTTCGGTACCGAGAGCAAGCGTGTTGCCGTGCGAGACACTGACCAACCGCACCCGGCTTCCCGTCCTTCCCCGGCAACCTTTCCGCTCTTGACGTAAGAAGGCTCAGGTAGAGCCCGAGGTGCCAGGGATTCTGAGGCCGCCTGCCTGGAAGCTCGCCTTCTGCTCCGTCACGTCAACTCCTCCGTCAGACGTGCTGCATCGCGGTGGAGTAGTAGTACGCGAGCGCTGCTTCGGCCCCTGAGCCCTGCGCAGTGGTGATGCGCTGGTACCGACCCGATCGCAGGTCACCAGCGATGAAGATCCGAGGGTGCTGCATGTCCGGGGGGCAGTATCCGGTCTCGTCCAGCGAGAGGCCCTCGAGAGCCGCCGGCCTGTTGCCGAGGTTGCTCAGCACGGCTGTTGCTACGTAGACCTTGTGCTCCCCCTGACGGCCCTCCACCTCCACGACGAAACCGTCGCCGTACTCCGGTCGTGAAATGGCGACGCTGGAGACCGGAACGACCCGGACCCTGTCGTCTCCTGATACCTCGACCAGCTTGTAGTCGTCCGTCGGTGGGGCGAGGACGTGAAGGGTGACGGAGGACTCGGGATGGGCCCGCAGCCAGGTGCCGAGCGGTCGGTCGCCCCCAAGGACGTACGTCCGCTGCCCGATCTGTTCCGGCGTTGCACGCCAGATCGGAGGTGTGGGCAGCGAGGGCGCGATCCTGACCCAGTCGGTATCGGAGGGAGCCATCGTGGCAACGCCCGTACTAACCACGATCGCTCTTGCGGTGAGCACTCGATCATCCGCAAGAAGCAGCTCTGCGCGGTCGAAATAGCCCCGCACTCCCACAGCTCGGGAGCGGATCATTCTGCATCGACCCGCCTGTTGAAGCCGGGCGAGGTCTGCGGCCAGCGCCTCGGCCAACTGGGGGCCGGTTGTCCAGTTGCCGGAGACGTTCTCCAGCGCACCGATAGTTTGGAGCTTGCCGCCGACGCTGTCGGCCTCCACGACGAGCACCTTCATGTTGAGGCTGGTGGCCATCAGTGCGGCCGCCATGCCAGCGGGGCCGGCCCCGACGACCAGGACGTCGGCGTCGAGCGAAGGTGTACTCACTGGATCCCCGCAGTTCCGCTGATTCGAGACAGAGCGATGTCGCTGGTGACGAGCTGACCGGCGCCCAGGTTCCGGGCCGCGAGTAGCAGAGCGGCCTCGTGGTACTGGGAGCCGCCGCTGGAGGCGCACCCGTCGGTGACGATCCACGGCCGGTAGCCCCGCTGGTAGGCAGCTGTGGCGGAGTCGTACACACATGCGTCGGTGTCGATGCCGCACAGCACCAGGTCACTCCAGCCGGAGTCTCGGATGAGCTGCGATCCTTCGAGCGTGAAGACTGACGCCTGAGCTTTGTCGATGACCAGGGCCGAGTCGTCGATGAAGGGAGCCAGGTTCTCCACGAACGCCTGCTCCTCGGCGGTGCGGAGCCGCTTCCAACCGGAAATCGTTTCGTAGGGCGAGCCTGGCGCGTTGTGAAACCGGGTGAAGGCCACCGGAGCGCCGGCTGCTCGCCAGCCGTCCACCAGCCGTACGACCGTCGGGACAACATGGCGGCTGTGCTGGTTGACGAAGCCCTGCTGTACGTCGATAACCAGCAGCGCTGTCGTTCGCGGGTCCAACCCGTCCACCTTTCCCATGGCCATCAAGGGTTGCTGTCTCGGAGGGCGTCCTGAGCGGCGCGAAGCCGATCGGGGAGTTCGCTTGTGGTCAAGATTGCTTCGCGCATCACGCGGTGCTGAGCCGTCTCGGTGGGACGCGCAGTTGTGAGCCGGTAGTACGCACTCCGCAGAAATCGCCAGCCGTACTCGGGAGGCATCACCGGGTCGTGGCCGTCCTCGACGGTGTGCAGGATGTGGGAGGACAGAGCCCACAATGCCTGGACATCCAGCTCTAGAGCGACGATCTGACTTGTCGTGAGGGCGCGCTCATCCGGCTGCGGGTGGTAAGAGACTCCGGACCATCCGGCGACACCCGGCGAGACGCCGCCGCCGAAGGGGACAGCCTCGGCGTGCGACCAGCCTTCGCGGAACTTGGCAGCTTCGACGTCCGGCCCCAGAGAGACGACGTTCTCGGGGTCCTGGCGGTTGACCAGCACGGAGGGTGTGGCCAGGAGCTGCAGCGCGGTGTCCAGACCCGCGCCCGTCCAGGAGTTCTCGCGGAGTTCGTAGACCGACAGAACGTACTGCGGCGCGGGCACCTCGTAAGTGGGCGCTCCTGCCGCATGGAGCTTCATGAGCTGCGTGATCTGCTTGCCTGCCCAGGCGCGTTCCTGCAGATACGTGCGGTATCGCCACACCGCCAAATCGGTCAGCGATTCGACACGGTGATGCTCTTCCAGGTGCACTACGGCGACGCCGCACCCGTAGGCGTGGACCGCCGACGACTGGGCTAAGCGGTGTCCGGCCGGAAGCGTCCGTCGCTCTAAGCCTGCCGGGCCAGAAGGCGCGGGCGCGCCAACGGCGTACAGGGGGGCGATCCGCTCGCCTACGTAGGACGGCAGGAACTTGTGGGAGACGACGGTGCAAGGCGTCGGCTGCGGACTATCGGCGCCCGCGGCTGCGACGGCGGGGCCGTGGAGCGCTGCCAGGCGCAGGCGGAACGCCTCCTGCTCCTCGGGGGTGCACTGGTTGAGCGCCGTATCGAGGATCTGCGCCATCTGCGGACGACACACACCGGTCCTGTTCTGCTGCCAGTGCGAAACCGTCCGCGGGCTGATCCCGAGATGAGCGGCGAACCCCCGCACCGACGCGCGCATTACCGATCGCAACAGCAGTGCCTCCTCGCCTGTCCACTGCTCAACTGCGATCACTACACACCCCCATGACGGCCTGTTGCCAGGCAGGAAGAGCCCTGCTGCGACGCTATTGCGACACCCCTTCTACGCCGGGACATCCCCCCGAGATGCCCGCGACCCCGAAGCTGATCACCGTCGAAGTGATGCCGATGACGAACGGGGGCGCCGTGCTTGCCACGACAGGAGAACGAGGCGGTACAGCGTCATGGTCGGGCTCAGGGCTGGGCCGACCCGCTGCTCTGGTTCTGCTCGACACGTTCGAGTCGTGCACTCAGATCGGCGACCTGCTCTTCGAGACGCCTGATGGCCTGCGCAGTCGGGTCAGCAAGCGCATCGAGGGCGTTCTCGCGAATAAAGCTCCCGCGTCCCGTGTGGGAGTAGATGACTCCGTCCCGTCGAAGTTCGGCGAAGGCGCGCTGCACCGTTCCGGGCGCGACGGCGTACTTGCTCGCCAGCTCCCTTGTGCTCGGCAGCTTGTCGCTGGGCTTGAGTTGCCCAAGCCGAATCTGATCGCGTACATCCTGCGCGATGCGCTCGAAGGGTTGCATGGCCTCGTCCGTCATGAGCCACATCCTAGAGCCACCTCGCTCGAATAGATAGCCTGCCCAACCTGGTTGACACGGTAGCTAGTGTACTGGTTAGGTTATCCACGTCGACACGATTGGTGGCCGGTTAGGCGCCGACCGCGAAGACGTAGGACCGCACCACCGCAAAACAGCGGGAGTCTCTGCCCTCCGGGGCGGGAGGCAGTGGGGTGAGCCGAGCTCCCCCGGCCGAGACGCCTGTACCGAATAGCTCCACCTGATCCACCTCGAACGGCGCTGCTGCGCTGTCTGTCCGCCAGGACCAACCCGCCGAAAGGCCGGCCTGGCGCGGCAGAGAAGGCAGCACCCGCACCCGATCCCACATCAGGAGGACTCGATGCCCCGCAAGCGTCCCGGCCGCGTCCGGACCAAGCACACCAACCGCCGTGCGCCACTGCTGCTCAGCACTATGGCCCCCGAGGACTTCAACGTCCGCCCCGGCGAGACGAAGTCAATCGCCTGCCCCGACTGCCACACCTGGCGCCGAATCATGGGCGACACCGTCCTCAAGATCCGCGAGCACTGCATCTCTGACAAGCTCGCCGAGGGCGAGAAGCACACCCTCTGCCCCGGCACCGACCAGGTCCTGGTCATCGACATCGACGTGCAGCGCTGGCAGGCCCGGCAGAACCGTCTGCTGCGCGACGCGATGCCGCAGGAAAACCGGCGCGCCGCCCAGCAGTTCTACAAGCCGCTCCCGGCCCCGGCTGCTCCGGTCTCCCGGATCAACGCGGAGAATACGCTGGAGACGGCCCGTCAGTCCTACCTGGCCCACCGCAAGGGCTGCACGGTGTGCTTCAAGGGCCAGCACTGCACGGACGGCGGCATCCTCGGCCGCCGCTACGTCCTCGCGCTCAACCAGGAGCCCGCCCGCCGCGAGGCCAGCGAGGAGCAGGAGCGCCGGGAACGCCGCACCGTGCGGAAGCAGACGGCGCCGGCCGTCCGCAAGGCGCAATGGGCCAAGCACGGCGGCACGGCGGTCGAGACGGCGAACAACCGCTGCGCGGAACACATCGCGGATTCGGTCTCCGAGTTCCGCGGCCCCCAGCTCCCGCTGGCACCGCACGACGTCGCGGCGCACGACCGGCGCCAGGCCGAACTGGGCAAGCAGTACGGGCGGAAGGCTTCAGTGACGTCGGCCGCCTGACCCGCGCATCGCGACGATCGACCACGGCCCCGGCCGCCCCGCACTCGGAGGCGGCCGGGGCCGTGGCTGCTCGTACGAACAGCTCGAACTGGATCAAGGAGTCGAGATGAACGCGTGGGACAAGCAAGTCGAGAAGGTCTTCAACGGTCTCGTGCGCCAGGCGGTCGCGTACGTGGGCAAGCAGATCGGCGGGCAGGCCAAGTCGCTCGTGCAGCAGCGGGCGGATCAGGTGATGGCCCTGGCCGCCCGTGGCGACAAGGCCGGATTGGACCGGCTGATCCGCTCATGGCCGACAGCCGAGGCCCGGCAGGTGCAGGCAGAGATCGAGCGGCGCTGACCCACACGGTCGGCCATGGTCGCCGTCACCCCGCAGCCGGGGTGACGACGGTCATGGCTGCTCGTTCGAACAGCCCAACGACGACGACCCCTGGGGGGCATCCCGGGGGTCGTCTTGCAGTCACCCTCCACGAAAGGGACGACGTACATGCACAGGATGACATCCACTCAGGCCCGCCGGATGCGGCGCCCGGTACTCCAGGCCGCGATCGAGGTCAGCGCCAAGTGCGTACAGGCCGACCCCGACCTCTTCTTCCGGGCCGACGGCGAGCCGCCGGCCACCTGGCAGGCGCAGCGCGCCGAGGCGATCCGCTTCTGCCACGGGTGCCCCGTACGAGCAGCCTGCGAAGAGCTGGCCCTGCGCGACGGCGACGGCAACCCGCGCGTTGACGACCTCGTGCGTGGTGGGAAGTCCGGCTACGAGCTGGTCGCCCTCCGCAAGCTCCAGGCCCAGCGCCTTGCCGCCGCGATCACCGCCGACGAGGCCAGCGACATGCAGTGGAACAAGCTGACCGGCCTTGTCGTGGAGCTGAAGATGGAGGCCGGAAAGACGCCGGCCAAGGGCTCCGGCGTGCCGCGCCAGGCCGAGTCGCAGGAACGGCAAAACCAGCGGATCCGCAAGCTCGTCGCCCAGATCAACGCGATCCGTACCGCCCGCCGCGCCAGCACTGGCTGGGAGGTCGCGGCGTGACCACCACCTTTACTCCTCGCGCCGGAAAGATCGACGACATCGAGCGCAAGGATGACGAGCGCGGCTACGAGCGGGACGAGACCGATTCCTTCCACCAACTCGGCACGCTGCTGCTCACGATGGCCGAGCGGGACGACGCCCGGATCCCCGTCGGGCGCCGGGCCCGCCGCACCCTTGCCGAGATGGCCCCCGGCTACGTCCGGCCCGCACTGCTTACCTTCAACCTGCCGCCCCGCGCGGCGGACGACGCCTGTGTCCTGTGCGGCTTCTGGACCTGCCGCTGCGGCCAGATCGCAGCCCTCCCGGCCCTGCCGCCGAGCGCGACCGGAACGGTCCGGTGAGTGGCTGCGGCCACCCGCCGACCCTGGTCACCGTGAACTCAGTCGGCGCGGATGGCAAGCCGTACCAGTCGATCCGGCACGAGCCCTGCACCTGCGGAGCGCAGACGCAGCCGCAGCCCGACAAGGAGTAGGACCGCTTGCACATACCGGCCGCCCGTACCGCCCAGCACCGCGCGGTACGGGCCATCGCCGCGCGCGGCCTGAACCACCCCCTCACCCAGGCGCTTCTGGCGGCCGCCGTCCTCACCGCGGCGGCCGCCTGGGAGGCCGGCCACCGCGTTACCGACATCCACCCGCCGCTCACCAGGCGCGGCAAGAGCTGATTCCCCGGTATCCCGCCTGGCGGGTCCGGAAGGCAGTTCCTCGCCCCGCAGCCCTGGCCCGCCGCGTACCGGCCGCCTGCCCCCAGGGATGCCGCCCTTTTACACGCCTTCGGTCCGGGAGAGTCTCGGGCCCGCCCCCTGCCAGGAGAGCTCATGCAGCACAGCACCCAGCTCGACACCGCGCCCACCACTGGCACGGCCCGGCGAATGCCGGAGTCCCTGTGCACGCACCGCCCGACGTGCCCGACCGCGGACAGCCCCGACCGCGAGGCCGCGCACACCATCGCCTCCCACCCCGAACAGGGCTGGTCCCTCCTCTGCAACTCCGTCCTGGTGTTCGAGGACACCGGTGAACTCCTGCCCGACGGCCAGATCATCGCCCCGCACCGCTCCCTCGCGGTCACGGCCTGACGACTGCCTGATCCGCCCGCACCGGCCGCCGAACTCCAGCGGCCTGCTCGGGCGGTGAAGGGGAGCCGGACAGGTCGGAGCTCCTTTCGAGCCCGCCTGGCGGGACCCGTCCACGGTTTCGAGCCCGCCCTGCAGCACTCCTGCAGACCGGCATCCCGCCCGCCGGCCTTTTCGTGTGCCCGGAGCGGGTAGAGCCGGTGTTGCTTCGCAATCAAACGCCCGCACCGGCCTCTGTTTCGAGAACGCGCCCACTGCGTTTCGGGAGCACCGGCCGCCGTTTCGACCCCGCCCCTGAACCACCCTCTCGGAGGCCCCCATGACGATCACCGAGGTACCGCAGAGCGCGGCGCCCGACACCACGATTTCGCGGCCGCCGATCGCCGTTTCGGACACGCCCGAGAGGCTTTCGGGCGCGGCCGGGGGCGATTCACAGACGGATAAGCGGAAGGCGATCAAGCCCACGCGCGACCGGCTGATGACCGCCTTGTCGCTCGCTGCCGCCGTCGGCGGGACGCTGGTCGGCGTCATCGGCTTCGCGATGTCCTACAGCACCTTGGCAAAGGTCGCTCTGAGCTGGGGATTCAGCAAGGAACTGGCCCCCTGGTTTCCGGTCGGCGTGGACGCGAGCATCATCGCGTTCCTCGCCCTGGACCTGTACCTGATCCGTAAGAACACCCCGTGGCCGCTGCTGCGGATGGCCGCTCACGCCATGACCGGCGCGACGATCTGGTTCAACGCCAGCTCGCAGGGCCAGATCAGCGCCGACCCGGTCAAGGCCGCCTCCCACGGCGTCATGCCGATCCTGTTCGTGATCGGCGTGGAGGCCGCCCGCCGCCTGATCATTCAAAAGGCCAGGCTGGAGGCGGGAACGGTCACCGACCGCATCCCGATGCACCGCTGGATCCTCTCGCCGTTCGCGACGCCGAAGTTCTACCGCCGGATGCGGCTGCACGGGATCACCTCGTACCCGGAGATGATCCGCCGCCAGCAAGACCTCATCGGCTACGAGCAGTGGCTCAAGCGCAAGCACGACGGCGACCTGAGCAAGGCGACCGAGGACGAGCTGCTGCCCATGAAGATGGCCGCCCACGGCTACACGGTCGCCGAGGCCCTCGCGATGCCTGAGCGGCAGGAACGTGAGGCTGAGGCCCGAGCGGAGGAAGCCGAGCGCCGGCGCCTGGACGCGGAGACGCGCCAGGAGCTCGCGCGGAAGCAGGCCGAAGCCGACCGGCTGGAGGCGGAGGGCAAACTCGAAGCCGTCCGCGCCCGCGTGGAGGGCGAGACCGGTCAGGCCCGCGCGCACGCCCGAGCCCAGGTCAGCGCCGCAGAGCGGGCCGCTGAGCTGGAGGAGGCGGCGCTGGAGGCGGCCGTCATCGCTGAGGCCCGCGCCCGCGAGGCTGAGGCGGACCGCAAGGAGGCCCAGGAGCGCGAGGCCAAGGCCGCCGCGGACCTCCTTGCGGCGGAGCTGGAGCGCCAGGCGGCGGAGAAGCGGAAGCTCGCGGCGGAGGCCGACCGGGTCGCCGCGGCGGAGGCGCAGGCGATCGAGACGGCGGAGATCGCGGAGGCCCGGCAGCGTGCTGCCGAAGCCGATCGGGTCGCTACCGAAACGGAGAAGGCCGCTGCCGAAACCCGCCGACGCGCCGCCGAAGCCGACCGGCTCACGGCGGAGGAGAACGAGCGCAAGGCGCTCGCCGACGCCAACGTCCAGGCGGCCCGGAAGCGCGAGGCCGAAACCGAGGTCGCTGCTGCCGAAGCGCGGCTCGCCGCCGCCGAAATCGAGCGGCGCGCGGTCGAAATCGAGGACGGCGCGAAGCTCAGCCCGCGCGAGAGGGCGGTCCGCAAGGTCGCCCGGATGATCCTCGCTGCTGGCGACGACACCAGCCGGCCGACGCTCGCTGACATCCAGCGCGAGCTGGCGGTGTCCTCCACGGACACCGCCTCGAAGTACCGCCAGGAGGCGGTCGACCTGCTCCGCGAGGGCTACCGCCCGGAGCAGTGACCCGCCGCCCTGGCAGCGTCCGACACCAACGGTGAAGGCCAGCCCATTCGACCTGGGCTGGCCTTCGCCGCGACTGCCGGAAGCAGCCACAGCCCACCCAGTACACCAGACCTTCTCCCCGTACATGCCCCGTCTGCGAACTGGGCCTTTTCCCCGTCCCCGGCTGCAAGAGCACAGCCTGGCCGTCCAAGGAGGAACCCCGAGTGACTCACGACCGTGAGCGCGAATACATCGACCAGCGGTTCGCCAACCTGACCTCGGGCGCGGGGTGGGAGCAGCCCGCGCCCACCCCCTACGGACCGCCCGTCAAGGCCCCGATGAGCGGGCAGGCCAAGGCCCTCATCGCCATGGCCGGACTTGTCATCGTCGGCGCCAGTGCGGTAGGCGTCTCTGCGTACAGCGCCTCCTCCGGGCAGGCCGAGGTGCGAGCCCAGGAGCTCGCCCTCCAGGCCCAGCAGCTCGAGGTGGAGCGGGCCAAGGTGAACGCCCCGGACGCGAAAGCGGAAGAGCGGCGCATCGCCGGATTCCAGGCGTGCATCGAGAAGGCCGGCATGAACAAGGACGTCTGCGCGCAGGCGTTCCCGGCACCCGGCGGCACGAACCTCGGCAGCTCCAGGGGCGCGGCCAACGTCTCCTCCGCTTCCGACACCGACCAGGGCGGCGGGATCGGCGTCAGCGGCGGTCTCGTCGTAGCCCTGGTCGCGATCGGCGGGGTCGGATACATGGTCCGCAAGGCCAACAAGGGTGGTAACGCCGCGTAGTTTCCTTCCTTCCTTCCCTCCCGCGCAGAAGGGCCCGTTCCCGCCTCCTGAGGCTGTCAACGGGCCTTTCGGCCGGAAGGGAAGGAAGGAAGGAAGTCACAGAAAGTGAGGATTTCGCAGTGACGACACCGCCCGCCCCGCCCCCGATGCCCTCTCAGCCGCCCACGGTCGGGGCCCCGCCAACCCCGCAGTCCCAGGCCCCCGCACCGCCCTCCAACCCCGCGCCGGCATCCCAGGCCGGGGGTGGGGTACTCACTCCGGTTACGCTCGCGCGGCCCACCCGAGACGCCTCCGGCGGGTCCGCCGCCTACGCCTCCCAGGAGGACAACGACGGCACGGACGGCAAGTCCGGCAAGGGCGCGAGGAACACCGCGAGCCCCGGTATGTGGAAGGGGATCGCCGCCTACATCGCGAACCGGCCCCAGCAGCAGATCAAGGTCCAGCACACGATCAGCGAGATCCGCGGATCGTCCACCGACCGCAAGATCAACCACCAGGTCGCGGAGAAGCGCGGCGCCACCTCAGACACCAAGTCGACCCGCTCGGCGACCACCGCCCACGCCAGCAAGAGCGACAAGTCCGCCAAGGACCACAACACCCGCGACGCCAAGACCTCGGCCGCCAGCACCAAGGCCGACAAGAACAGCCGCGACGCGAAGACCGCGGACACCCGCAACGCGACCGACAAGAACAGCAACACCCGAGATGCCAAGACGGCGAACACCCGGAGCTCGGCAGACAAGACCAGCCGGGACGCGAAAACAGCGGACACCCGCAGCTCGGCGGACAAGAACAACCGCGACGCGAAGACGTCCTCGGACCGCAAGGACCACAACACCCGCCAGCAGGCGGGCAAGACGTCGTCCGACACGCAGGACCGTACGGCCCGCGACGACAAGACAAGCCGCACGACCGACACCAGCGGGCGGCAGCCGCCCGAAAGCAAGCCCGCCGCCGCGAACACACCACCGAAGCCCCCGGCCCCCGGATCGGCTACGGCGCCCACCCCAGCCAAAGCCGGAGACAAGCCGACGGTGGTCAATCCGGATCCGGCAGCCACGCAGCCGGGACCCCAGCCGGCGCCCGACCCGTCCGCGCCGGTGGGCCCGGCCCCGGCCGAGCCCACCGCCCCTACGGGCAAGCAGGGCAAGGCCAAGCCGAGGAAGGGCCCGTACACCGCGCAGCCCGCCCGCGAAGCCGGCTTCAACGCCGGGGCGCAGCAGGCCGCCGTCGAAGCGGACAAAGCGGCCTGGGAGGACGGCTACGCGGATGGCCAGCAGGCCATCCGCGACAAGGCCGCCAGCGACAAGGCGCAGATGGACGCCGCCCGAAACCGCACCCGAGGAGTTCCGCCCGTGCCCGCTCAGCCCACTACCCCGTCGGCTCCGCCCGCGCCCCCCAACCCCGCTCCCACTCACGCGCCGGCCACGGGGGCGGTGCCGTTGGGGGCGCGGTTCTCCACGTTCGGTGGGGCCGCGGCTGTTCACCTCTCCAATGGCAACACGCTGACCATCGGCGAGGTCCGAACCCTGCGCCGCCTCACCCAGTTCCTGGACGGCCGAGAACAGAACACCCACCGGATCGCCGACCAGTGCAAGCAGGCCAAGGAGGTCTCCGCGAACCGCGTCAAGGAGATCCAAGACCTGATCGACCAGTGCAAGGACCCGAAGATCAAGGGCGGCAAGAACCTGATCGCCGCCCTGGAACGGCTCCACGAAGCGACCGAGGCCCAGGCGAGTGAGGCCGAGAAGATGCACGGCAACGCCGTGCGCGGCATCGAGGCGCTGCGGACCCTCAACAAGAACGCGGAGACCCGGCACGGCGGCGTCTACAAGGCCGTGGCCGACTCCGACGAGACCAGCCCCGCCGAACGCCCCTTCTACGTCCGATAGGAGAGATCCGCATGGCAGACACCACCTACCGCAAACTGCGCGCAGAGGTGCAGAGCCTGGCCCGCCTGGTTGCCAAAGACGGCGAGACGATCCGGCAGATCGGCCAGCGGGCCGATCAGAACGCCCAGGCCGTGGCCCGCGTCGCCGACAGTCTCGCGAATCTCGAGGTCGACACCCACACGACCGGCGAAGCCAAGGACACGGCGCGGATCATGCGCGGTCTCTCCCAGGCGTCCATGGCCGCCGCTTCCGCCGCCGACAACGTCGCTGGCGCCGCCCGAGCCGCCGACGCCCAGGCCCGCAAGACCCACGAGGGCATCGACGAGCAGGTGGGCGTCATGGGCGTTCCCATGGCACGAGCCGCCTTCTACACACAGGAGTAACCGAGCATGTCCGAGATCACCGTGACCCGCCGCCCGCACCTCGCCGACCAGGTCCCCGCGCTGGTCTCGGTGATCGCCCCGCCCGCCCTCGGAGCCCTTACCCCGCTCCTCGAACCGGGCCTCGCCGCCCTCACCGCCGCCGCCACGGTGTGCGGGAGCGCGGCGTTCGCCACCCACTACGTGGGCCGGATCCCCACAAGCGTCCTGAACGCCACGGGCATCGGGGACGTGCTGACCGCCCAGCGCTCCACCCTGCTGGGCTCCAGCCTCCTCACCTCCATGGCTGTCGCCCCGGGGGTGTTCCTCGGCCCCGCGTACGCGGACAGTCTGCTGGCCGGGTTCCTCGACCCGGCCAGTGTGTCCGGGCTCGTCTCCGCCGCCTGGTGGTCGATGTGGGCCGGCCTGACCGTCAAGCTCCGCCCGGCCCTGGCCGCCCGCAGAGTCCGTATCTCCGCCCCCACCCCGGACGCCGGCCCGCCCGGGCTCCCGGGCCCCGGCGGCCTCTACAAGATCTGGGCCGACCACATCTCCGGCGAGGGCGGCGCTCACCCCGGGCAGCACCTCGTCGGTGTGACCGACTCCGGTGATGCGTGGACGGGCATCATCGAGGCCCCACAAGGCAGGTCGGTGAACGTGTCCGCCGAGGCGGTCGGCTCCGCCTACCGGACCCCGGCCGAGTGGGTCAGCTTCGCCGCCGGCCACCACCCCGGCGAGCAGTACGTGACCGTGCGCCGGACCCCGCCGGCGGAGCTGGACCCGAACACCATGGAGGGGATGTGGGCCCGCCTGGTCCGGCCGAAGGTCATGCCGGGCACCCACCTCAAGGACGCCCAGGTCGACCCCGCGACCGGCGGCTGGGTCGCGTGGGTCGTCGCTGACGACGACGTCCCCGCCGTTCCCGTCCCCGACCGCAAGCTGCTGGTTGGCGCCCTGCGCTCCTCCATGACGCTGGTCGACTACCAGCCCCACGCGTCCGACCCGCGCCGGGGCAAGATCCGGCTCATGGACAAGAACCCGCTCGAAGACGGGGTTCCCTTCCCGGGCCCGCAGGCGCTGGAGCCGTCCAAGGGCGGATACATCGCCATCGGGCGCGGGGTGAGCGGACGCGTCGCCCGCCTCCAGCTCTTCGACCCGGTGCTGGGCGCGCAGCACGTGTTCATCGCCGGGGTTACCGGATCCGGCAAGGGCGGCGTCGTCCAGATCGTCGCGCTCGCCGCGCACCTCGCGGGTATGGCGATCATCTACGCCGACCCGAAGGGCAGCTCCAACCCCGACGTCGAGACGATGGCCGCGTACGCGGCGACCGGCACCGGTGCGATCAAGTCCCTGCGGCTGGCCTACGCCCTGCTACAGCACCGGGTCGCGGAATCGGCGCGGCTCGGCCGGAAGAACTTCAAGGCCACCGCGGACTGCCCGTGGGTCATGGTGATCGTGGACGAGACCCACATGATCACCGACTCCTCCACCGAGGAGGGCAAGGAGGCGGTCTTCATCCTGGACAAGCTCGCGGCACTCGGCCGGAACCTCGGCATGACGCTGCTGATCGTCAACCAGGCCGTCAACGCCGACAAGCTCGGCGGGTCCACCGCGCTGCGCACCAACGTCATCCAGGGCGGCGCGATCGTCATGCTGCGAACGGACTCCGCCCAGTCGAACCTGGTGACGGTGGATGGCTTCGAGGGCATCGACCCCGGGGCCATCCCGGCCGCCTGGTCCGCCGAGGACGAACCCCTCGTGTGGTCCGACGACATCCCGCTCAACGACCCGGCCCGCACGTTCGGTCTCGGCTACGTCGGATCGCCCGGCGAGCCGGTCCAGATGATGCGCAGCTGGATCCTGGAGTCCGCGGCCCCGTACATCCGCCACGACGCCATCATCTGGCCGGCGGACTGGACCGGCTGGGACGACCGGCACGACATCGCCGAAGTGCCCGTCATCGGGGAGGCCGGCTACATCCCCAGCAACGGACCGGGCTGGGGCGGTGGCGGATTCGCCCCTCCGCTCGACGGCGGATTCACCAAAGCGCCAGCGGAGCTCAGTGCCGACGCCGCCGTCCTGGACTGCTTCGACGACACGGGCCTGGAGATCACCAAGGACGACATCCGCACCCTCACCGGCATCAACGAGAAAACCCTGTCCAACGTCCTGACCGCCCTGGTCAAGAAGGGCGAGATCGAACGCGTCAAGTCCGGCGTCTACCGCAAGAATCCGTAAGGAGGAGCCAGCAGAGATGATAGGTAACCTCGTCCGTCCCGCGCGACGTGTGGGCGCCCGGCCGGACCCGAGAGCCGTACACGCCCTGATCATGCAGGTCGAAGAGGCATACGCCAGTGGCCCGTCCGGCCACCCGGAGCCCAGCGTCCGCCACACACTGCGCACCGCGCGGGAGCTGATCATCCGCTACGGCTGGACCCGCGGCACCCTCTGCGACCAGAGCGGCCTGTGTCTCCTCGGATCGGTCCAGGCCGCAGCCCTCGCCTACGACCCGGCCGTGTGGGCGCGGGAGGTGCGGGCCGCCGAGGCACAGCTCATGACCACCCTGGGCACCCTCGACGCCCACGACCTCCCCCGCTTCAACAACCGTCAGACGTGGGCCAGCCCGGTCCTCGACCTCCTGCTCCGCGCCGCACACTGAAGTCGGGCCCGGCAACCCCTGGGCTCAGGAGGCCCAACTGCGCTTTCATGAGGCATGGACTCGACCGACGACTTCCCGGCACCGTGCAACTGCGGCGCCCTCGGCGACCACCCGCGCAACCCGAACTGCGCCCACACCTCCCGGGTCCAGATCGAGGTGACGGGTCCTCGCTCGGCCTGCCTGGAAGCCCTCGGAGTTCTCCGCGCCAGCTACCACGTGTTCCCCGAGCACGAGTGGCAGGACCCGGAGACCGAGGAGTGGGTCTTCAAGCTCGGCGCCGTCAGGAACTACTGGCGGCCCCTCGCGCCTCCCCCGGTGTTCACCGCGCCGCCGGAGCCCACCCCGGAGGTCGCCGTGCTGGCCTGCCTCAATGACCCGGTGGGCATGGAGATCGGCGAGGAAGAGATCCGCGTCCTCACAGGCCTCAGCGAGGAAACCGTCTTCAACGCCCTGACCACCCTGGTCAACACCGGCGAGATCGAGCGCGTCACATACGGCGTGTACCGCAAGAACGCCTAGAAACCGCAGGCACCCAACCCCATAGCTCAGCCCCGCGCCCCGCCCGGAGAACCCTTCCCGGCGGGGCGTCGCACTGCCCCGCCCTGTGCCAGCCCACTCCAGCCATCAGGAGACCAACCCCGTGCGCCGCTACCGCTACCGCTGCACCGTCTGCCGCACCACCAGCCCGGTCGTTCATCAACTCGAGGACCTGGCCGCCGAAGGCGAGGCTCACCGCCTGGCCATTCACGGAGGGCACATACCCGACGACGAAGCGGCTGGCCAGGTCGACCGCCTCGGCCGCTGGTACGCCTCCCTGGGTCCGCTGATCGCGATGCACGCGCGGATCGCGGACGGGCTCAGCGACCTTCGCGACCCCAAGGGCACTGGCCACCCCTTCTGGGCCTCCGCCGGCGCCACCCTCCTCCTCGGCAGCGCGGCCGCCCTCGTCCTCGGCGTCATCTCCGCTGCCCTCTGACCTCAGCTCCGACCGCCCTGCCTGACCACCGGCCCCGGCCGCCCCGAACTCGGGCGGGCCGGGGCCGGTGACCGGACAGGCCGGCCGGCTTACACGCTCAACTCGCGCCCGCCGCCCTGCACCCGAGGGCGGCGGGCGCATCCACGTCCACGCCACCGACACGGAAGGGTTCATCTCGTGCTCATACCCCGCCCCCGCCGCAGGATCGGCCGCCCGCGCCCCACCATCCCTGGCCCCCGCTACCCGCTTCCCCAGCGCCGCCTGTCCGGTACCTGGAGCCAGTGATGGCACGGGCGCGACGGAAGCGGCGCCGCGAACTCAAGCGCGTGCCCCGCACGGACGCAACCCTGCCCGAGCATGACCGCGGGGCCATCCCCGAGGGCCTGCTCACCCGGCGGCAACTGCGGGATAGGGGGCTGAGCCCCGGCGGGCACGACCCTGTCGCGGTTCTGCGCTGCAAGTACTGCGGGTTCCGACCCGACCAGTCCTGCAACCACCCCACCCGGGGATGGCTCTACGACGCGAGCCTTGCCCGACCGAAGCGGGTTCCGACGCTTGCCCAGGAGTGGGCGCTGGATCGCGCGATGGCCGCTCGGCAGACGTGCCCCGTGCCCACCTGCAGCCGAAGGTACGTGTTCTGCCTTCCCCTCAAGACTTTGGGCTCGTGCCTGGAATGCCACGACGGCACCCCGGCCGACCCCAGCTCCTACTTCGCGCCCCGGCCAAGCACCTGCTGACCGCCTGCGACGAATGCCAGTTGCCGGTGCAGGGCGGGGCCGCCGGCCTCGCCGCGCACCGCCGCACCGTCCACGACCCCCGCCGCGACTACGGCGACCGCCGCATCCCCATCACCGTCTACCTCGACCTGCCCCTGTTCCCCGGCGGCCCACCCGGGCCAACCCCGCACACACCTTCTGGAGGACCTCGTGACCCGCACCCCGAAGCAGCCAGTCTGGTACATGGCCACCACGGCCGACGGCATCATCGAGCGCAGTCGCCGGTTATCCCCCGTCAGCCTCGCCGACGCCGTCGGCCAGGTCATCGACCACCCCACCCCGTGCCGCACCAAGTGGTACGACGAAACGCCCCACTCCTACTTCCGCATGGTTAAGCGGGTCGGGGAGGTCCTGGAGGACACCAACATCCGGCCCGCCGCCTGGCCGGTCCGGCTGTGGATCGTGGAGCCGCTCGGCGAGACCGGCAACTGGGGCCAGTGCTACTACCCCTACCGGCTGCTCTCCCACCAGATCCGCGTCGTGGAGGAGACCGACGCCTGGCAGGCGCTTGGGATCCGAGGCCGGGAAGTCCTCGACGTCATCCACCACCAACTCCCCCAGCTCGCCCCCCGCTGGGCCGCCGACTGGGACACCGACCCCCAGCGCAT
This sequence comes from Streptomyces sp. NPDC096339, assembly GCF_044762985.1. Classification (NCBI taxonomy): domain Bacteria; kingdom Bacillati; phylum Actinomycetota; class Actinomycetes; order Kitasatosporales; family Streptomycetaceae; genus Streptomyces; species Streptomyces sp. NPDC096339. Next base: position 61,340 of record NZ_JBIWFI010000039.1, read on the forward strand.
GTGCGAACGGCGCGAGGACTGGCATCTGTGGGGCTGGCATGCGACCAGCGGCATGAAGGCCGAGGTCCTGGCCAACGACACCGCGCGCGCCCGGCGCGAGTCTGCCGCCCACTGGTGGATCCGGGGACTGGCCGCCGACGCCGCCGAACACACCCTTACCGACACCGGTGCCAGCCCGGCGGCCATCCACTACGCCCGCGGCCGCGCGGCCAACCTGGCCAACGCGGCACAGCACCAGGCCCGCTTCGACTCATACGTCCTCGACGCCCTGCGCGGCGTGGGGCTCGACTCCCCGACATCATCAGCACGGCCGTAACCCCCACCAGCTGAGATACCACCAGACGCCGGAGCGCCGCACCTGCCCTCTCCGCCCGGATGCGGCGCTCTGCCATTGCAGCTCCTTCACCAGTCGAACCGGAGGTTTCCCATGCCCGCGGCCCTGCCCATCGACCTGCTCATCGGCCCCTCCAAGGCCGCGGAGTTCATCGCTGCCTGTGTCACCGAGCTGATAACCGAGGACCACATTCCCGAGCCGGCCGCGTACAACGCGGTGTGCCGCGCCGTCCTGGACAGCGATCCGTTCGTCCTGGCCGAGGCTGGCCAGGTCTGGGCCCTACGGCCCAACGACCCCAGCGACGAGGATGACCCCGAAGGCCACGACGACCGGCCCGGCATGCTCTACGTCGTCCGCCGCCTGCGAGGCGACCACGGCCGCGTCACGGTCGAGGACGAGTGGGGCGAGCGCTCCATCACCTCCGTCACCGAGCTCGCCGCCTACGAACTCGACCAGTGGATCTGGGCCCGGCCCTGAACCTCGCCCTGATCCGCGAGGTCGTCGTCGACCACCGCCACGTGCACCTCCCGCGCGTCCTCGAGACGCCCACCGGCATCAGCACCGTCCAGCCCAAGTAGGAGACCGCCCGATGATCCGACGCTTCCGCCGCTGCGGCCATGCCCCCGGCGCCCTCACCCGCGAGGACCAGGCCGTCGTCGACCAGTTCCGCGCGATGCTTGCCGCCGTACGCTCCCCGGAGCCCTGGACACCCGGCCACGGCCAGGACGTCGCCGTCCGCATCGGCCCGTTTATCGAACGCGCGCACACCCGGCCCGGCGACGACCACGGCACCGAGATGATCGCCGTCGCCCTGGTCCACCCCGACACCCCGCACGCCGCGGCCTACCTCCACGGCCACCAACTCGGCTACACCGACCGCGGCTGGCTGCGCTGCGAGACGACCGCGATCCTCGGCGTCTGGCAGCCGGCCTACCGGATGCTCACCCACGTCGAGGCCGGCCTCTACATCCCCGACGACATCGGCATGGCCCCGGCCCACTACAGCGTCGACATCGAAGCACGCGAGCCGAATGGATCCGGCTTCACCCTCCTCCGCCTCGGCCCGTACACCCAGGCCTCGCTCGCCACCCGCGACGCCGACAGCCTCAACATCGAGCTCGATGGTCAGGCAGCCACCGCCGTCCCCGGGTTCACGGTCACCGCGACGACCGCGCCGTTCGACATCAATGACCACGAGAACTACAGCAACCCGTACCGGACCGACGTCGCCGAGCTCCTGGCCGCAGCACTCGCTGGGGCGCGCCTGGACGACGATGAGGCGAAGCCCTGGACGGACTGACCTCGCTTTCTCCCCACCACCGAAGCCCTGTCCCCGGCACACGCCGAGGACAGGGCTTTTCGTTTTTGGGCTCCTGCGCGAGCCATACATAGGCCCGCACCCCCAGCGCACGCTGGAGGTGCGGGCCTACTCGTGCTTCTGAAGCTATGCAGCTGGTTGAGCCGTTGTGCGGCCGCAAGACTCGGTGCCTTGGGACCGCCCGATGCGGCGGCCGACTTCACCACCCACCGCCAGGGGTGCAAGCCCCGGTCGTTCGCCCGAAGCGTTTCCAAAACCCGGTTTTGAAAGCCGTGCCTTCCCGGCCCAGGTGCCCCCGCTCAGCCTGGCGTTTCAAAACCCGGTTTTGAACGGACACGCCGAGGATTCGTTGGCAGGGAGGTCATACGTGGCATCCTGTCCCGGTCCGCTAGTACCGGCCCACCTGGGCCGGGAAGCATACGGAGCATCAGGAGCACCACCTATGGCACGGATCACCGCGCTCATCAACCGCAAGGGTGGAGTCGGAAAGTCGACTCTCACTGTGAACACTGCGGCCATCACCGCCCACGTTCTGGGCGCATCCCCCGAAGGCGACCCTGACTACGTCGCCGCAGTCTCCGCCGACCCCCAGGGCTCCACCACTTGGTGGTCACAGCGCGTCGGCGACGACCTTCCCTTCTCCTTCGAGCAGATCAACTCCAGAGACGACCTGGAGCTTTTCTCTCAACTCAAGAAGTCCCGGAAGGTCAGGCACGCCTTCATCGACACCCCCGGCTGGATGGACCTCCCCGAGGACGAGAAGGAAGAAGCCGGCGACCCGTTCGGCGAGAGCACCGCAGCCGACGCAATGCGAGCGGTGCTGGCCAACGCCGACGACATCATCGTCCCCATCGAGCCCGAGCCGCTCGGCTTCATGCCCACGCGCGACACCATCGAGGAAGTGGTCAAGCCACTCGGCCTTCCCTACTTCGTCGTCATCAACAACTGGGACCCGCGCGACGGAGAAGCCGACCTGGAGCAGACCAAGGACTTCATCCGCGCTCAGGGCTGGAACCTCGCCAACACCGTGGTCCGCCACTACAAGGTTCACACCCGGGCGGCACTGGAAGGCACCGTCGTGACCCAGTACAAGAAGAACAGGGTCGCCATGGAGGCCCGCGAGGACTTCTACCAGCTCGCCCTGGAACTTGGGGCCGGTAAGAAGGACCGCCGCTGATGGCCGCCGCAAAGAAGCCCTGGGCGGACCTTCTCGAGGGTTCGGGCAAGCCCGGCAGCAAGCAAACCACCACCAGTGACGCCGCCAAGCCCGAGGCTCCGCCGACGACGGTGTACATGCACACGCTTGTCGGCAACCCGGACAACCCGCGTACCGACCCCGACTACACGGACGACGACCCTGAGTTCCGAGAACTCAAGGAGTCGATGAAGTCCGTCGGTCAGCTCCAGCCTGCCGTGGCCATGTCCCGTGACGCGTTCCTCCGCACCAAGCCGGAGCACCGCACCCGCGTTGGGGATGCCGAGTGGATTGTCATCCTCGGCAACCGCCGATTCCACGCAGCCAAGCAGCTCGGCTGGACCAAGTTCGAGATCCGGGTGCGGGACCGTTTGGCCGGCGGAGACGACGACAAGGTCGACGAGGCTGTGGTCATCGAGAACATCCACCGCAAGAACATCGCCCCCTACAAGGAGGCAGAGTTCCTCCAGCGGATGGTTGAGCGGCACGGTTCGCAGGAGAAGGTCGCCGAGCGCATCGGTAAGTCCCAGATGTACGTCTCCAACCGGCTCAGCCTGCTCAACCTCACTCCGGAACTGGGCGAGGCTGTCGATACCAAGCAGCTCAAGGTCAAGACAGCGGAGCGCATCGCCAAGATCGAGGACCGCGAGCGGCAGAAGGCTGTCGCGGCCGAAGAGATCCGCAGGGCTCAGCAGCCTCGAGCTCCACGCAAGCGCTCGCCTGCCGCGGCAGCGGGGCCGGTTCAAAACCCGGTTTTGAAACCCTCGCCCGACCCGGATACGAGCAGCAGTGGTCCCGCGACCGTTGTGACGACTCAGGAGAGTCACGCGATCGGCCGTGTCCCTGAGCCCCGGCTGATCCCAGCACCTGCGGAGAGCACCCCTGCTGCCGGTGTACTCCCCTGGCACGATGGTGCCGCCGTGATGGATGCCGCCTTGCAGAGGCTTACTCCAGAGCAGCGGAGCGTATTCATGCTCCGCTACTTCCACCGAAGCAGCGGAGTGGAAGCCGTCATCACGGACATGAGAGGGAAACTTCCCGCACATGACCGAAGCTCACTGGCAGCGATCCTCCAGCAGGTTGCCGCCGGCCTCCTGAGAGACGCGTAGCCGACGGAGCCCCAGCCCACAGGCCAATCACGATAGTGGGCTGGGGCTCCGTCGCGTACGGGCCGGGAACGGTTGCTGCGCCAGCCGGGTTGACGCGTGAAAGTGCCGCCGACCCAGTTGATCAGGGCCCGGTGAGGATGCGTGCCCGCCGATGCCGCGCCAGATGTGGAGGCCGGAGCCCGGGACCGCCTGAGCAGAGGATGGTTGGGCCCGCCAAGTGTGCGCCGCGCGTCTACCCTCCTGCGGCTGCCTGGGCTGGCACAATCGCCGGGCGTGAGAACCGAAGGCGTGCAGGAGGATGAGACGTCGGCCGTCGACGCGCTGCGAGATCTGGTTGAACGGGGAGCGAAACTCACGGTCGACACACCAGCGTTCGAACTCGCCCGGTGGCGAGCGACCGCGCTGTACGAACTGGCCGCGTCCATCCCTCCCGGACATCCCGCAGCTGGCGTCATGACCGCTTCCTCCGCCTGGGTCCTGGACGAGACCGACCCACGCCAGGCTGAACGCTCATTGGCCTTGGGCTGGGCGCCGCTGCTTGGCGCTCTCGAAGCCCAACTTCATCGATGCGGGCAAGGCCACCCTCGTCCGGAATCCGTCCCCTCGCCGCGCACACCAGCCAGCACGGAAAGGGAAAGCGGGAGCGAGGGTACCGTGGGGCCCTACCTCCAACTTCTCGGACCGATCGAAGTCCAAGGAGCCGCGGGCCCAGTCGAGCCCAACAGGCTCCGGTCCCTGATCGAGTACGCCTGCTGGATCCACTTGAACCCGGGCAAGGGCCACCACAGGCTCACTCGCGACTTTGGGTGGGCCCAGCACAAGACAACGCGAAATGCCCAGACGTCCCGGTTGCGCAAGTGGTTCGGAGCCGAGGCGCTCCCGCTCATCCTCGACAGCACCGGATATGCCTTCTCCCCTTCCGTCACGAGCGACTGGGCGCGATTCCAGGACTGCTGCCAGCTCAGCCGACAGAGCAGAGGGAGTGAGGCAGCACACCTGCAGTCTGCGTTGGAACTCGTCCGGGGCGCACCCTTTGCCGGCGTCCACCGCAAGCGCTACCAATGGGCCTTGCCAGTCGCAGATGGCATGACTCGCGCGGTCGTAGGAGCAGCTCTGCGCCTCGCCGAACTACGCCAGGTGGAACGCAACCTTGCCCAGGGGCTCTGGGCACTGCGGCGCGGGTTCACGGCTGCAGGGTTCGAAGGGATGGAACTTGACCGCTACGCGGCCTCGTACACCTCCGACTGGGAAACGATGGAGCGTGGGATGACCGATCTCCGCCACTTCCTCAACGAGAACCCAGTGCCAGTACAGGGGGACGCTAGCTGAGGCTCAGCAGGCGGGACCGTGTGATCTCTGGGGGTCCTGTGGGCCCTTTTGCACTGAGGGCCCAGCACCCAGACCCACTCGTGCGGCGCGATGAACGTTCCGAACGGGTGTGGAGCGAGCAGGCTTTACAAGCTCGCTTTCGCCTAACGACCTCGTGCATGGTTGGCGGTGGCACGTCGAAAGGTGCAGGTCGGACCGGTGGTCACCGTAGCCGCCTGTCCGCGCGGGTGGTGGTCTGCTGATGTGAGAGCAGGCCGGCAACGGCTTGGATTATGTCGCTCATGTGCTCGCGGCGGCCGTGGTGGCGGGCGAGGGCTCGCCAGTTCTTGAGGTGTGCGATGCCGTGCTCGACCCGGATCCGACGCGAGGAATGCGCCTTGCGCTGGCGTTCGTAGATTTCCTCGTACCAGTCTGGCGGGCTCTTCTTGAACTTGCGGTGCGGAGGTGTCACCACACGGCCGCCGGTCTGGGCGCCCAGGCCCTGGTAGCCGGCATCGGCGAGGATCTTCAAGGCTGGGCCGTTGACCAGGTGTCTGACCAGGCCTAAGTACCTGATCCATATCCTTGCTGTGCGTCCCGCAAAGCTTCAGGCACCCCAGCTGTCACTCGTGAGGCAGCTGGGGACATGATGGCCCTCGTGACGAGCAGCCCACAGACACCTCCGGCCCGGATCCCTGGCTATGACGGAGGCCCCTTCCGCCACCAGCCCGAACTCCTGGATGAGCATCTGTTTTGGCTGGTCCACCTGCATCTGGGCGATACGCGCGATCTGGAAGCGGGAGCCTTGCTGTCCCAGCTGCTGGGCGGCGACACCTGGCCCTTGTTCACGGTGCCGCTGGCCGGTGACCACCACCTGTATGTGGTGTATCGCGCCTTGGAGGGGGAAGCCGGCATCGACTACCTCGTGCACCACTCTGACTGGGACGCGGCCGAGACCTTGGCGCAAGACGATGGGCACTTCATGGGCCCGGGCCTGTCTTGGGCCGAGCTGATTGCCGCAGCGGACAACGGCTTGCCCGGCGGCAGCACCACCGACCCCCACTCCCGACTGCTGCTCCTGCTCCCGGCATTCGGCGACGACGCCGTACCGGATGACGCCGTCGAGCGCCTGACCGCGGCGCTACGCGCCCGCACCCGCGTTGAGGAGCCCGAGCGACTTGCTGTGGCGCGCCTCAAATATCAGGGAGAGTGGGGCCCCACGCGGTGGACGACGGCGAAGGGCGGCTACCTGATCAACGACGGTGGATACTCCTTCCGTAACCCCGCCAACCGCTTCGCCTGGCCGACCGCCCACCTCGCCCAGGTCGCAACCGCGCTGACCCCCTGACGGCACGATCGGGGGAACGAGGAGTCGAGCAGTACGCAGCGCTCTTCGGTCGCGCGAGATGACCTACAAGTGATCACGCTGTGGGCGGTGTGATCCCAGCCTCGGAGTCGTCCTGGCTCGCCCGTTCACCGTGAGCCGAAGGGCACGGTTGGCCGTTGCGGTGGTGGCCGCGGTCAGTCTCGTGTGTGTTCGCGGGAGGCCGGCTGGCTGGCGCGGCGGGATTGTCGGCGGGTGACACGTCTGGTCATGAGGGTGATCGCGGCCCAGGTGATCAGTGATTCTGAGTGCTGGATGAGCCTCTCGTAGTCGCGGGCGTGTCTGCGGGCGTGCATGACCCACGCGATTGACCTCTCGACCACCCAGCGGCGGGGCAGGACGACGAAACCGACAGCGTCCTTCGGTCGGCTCACCGTCTTGACGGTCAGGTTCAGATACTTCTTCGCCCAGGTCACCAACTGTCCGGCATAGGCGGAATCGGCCCAGACGATCGTGATCTCGGGGTGCATGAGCCGGAGCCGGAACAGGACTTCCTTCGCCGCATCGCGGTCGGTCATGTCGGCGGGGGTGACCATCACGAACAGCGGCAAGCCTTTGGTATCCACGACGAGGTGCCGCTTGCGGCCGTTGATCTTCTTCGCCGCGTCGTAGCCGCGCGAGTCTTTACCAACGGTCTCGGCCGCCTTTACGGACTGGGAGTCGATGATGGTGGCGACCGCCCCAGGGGAGCGTCCCATATCCCGGCGGACGCGTTTGCGCAGCTGGTCACGGAGATGTCCGACCACGCCTGCGGCGGTCCAGCGGGCCATGAAGTTGTAGCAGGTCCGCCAGGGCGGGAAGTCCTTGGGCAGGGCACGCCACTTGCAGCCGGTGTCGACGACGTACCGGATCGCGTCCACGATCTCGCGCCGCGGGTGCCTTTCCGGCCGCCCGCCACGAGGGGTCTCGCAGGCCGGGACGGGCAGGAGCGGCTCGATCAATGCCCACTCGTCGTCGTAGGTGTCCGAGGGGTAGCAGCGGCGCCGGGCCAACATCCCCTCCTTTCATGGGGGTGGGGGTCGGCCGCGAAGCGGCCGGCCCCCACCGGGTCATGCGTCGATGTAGTCGGCGATCACGTCGAGTGTGGACTCGACGGAGTTGAGCTGGGTGTTCAGGTGCCGGATCCACCGGCCCTTGGGTTGCAGTACGGCGTGCGGGGCGACGACGCCGGTGATGAACCGGCGGATCTCAGTGAGCTTCTCGCGGATGACCGCGACCTCGTAGGTCTGAAGCTCAGTGGGGTCGGAGCAGAACTTGTAGCCGTCCGCTCTCGTCCAGATCAGGGGCGGCCAGCCGTGTTCGGCGATGGTGTCCCGCAGACAGGCCAGGCCCGAGCGGGCCTGGTGGGCGGAGAGCTCGCTGGACCTGACCAACTGGTCGAAGGCCAGGCCAGCCGGCCGCGCCTCGAAGAGGATGAAGCGGACGGTGTCGGCGTGCCGCTGAGCCGCCGGTGACCGGCGCTGTGACGCGCGCGGCATCCCACTACTCGCCTTGCAGAAGGCGGGCCAGCTCGCCGTCGACGTCGACCTTGCCGGTGTCGACGGCCGTCTCGATCCAGTCGAGCGTCGCCCGCACCCGGGCGACGTTCTCGTGAATGATCACCTTCTCGTCGTCGCTGAGCTGCCGGTCCCGCATCCCCGGAACGACCCGTCCGGAGGCCGCGACGAACGCATGGCAGGCGGTGACCAGGTCCAGGAACTCCACCGAGCGGTCGATCCGCTTCACCGCCGGCGCGACCGGACTCGTCCGCTCGAAGTCCTCCCGGGCCTGCCTTCCCCGCTCGACCTGAGCGTGATTGACCTGGTGACGTGCGGTGTCGTCCGACATGGCCCGGAAGGCCACGTCCGGCCTGCGCAGCAGGCCAGTGGTCACCGTCGCGGCGACAGTCTCGTCGCGGGTCAGTTCCTCGACCGCCCGGACCCGGTCTTCCTGCCGGACCTGCGCGACGACGGTGGGCCGCTTGAGTAGATCGCCGGTGACGGCCGCGGCGATCTGTTCGTCCTCGACCAGCACGTGGGCCGCGCTGATCCGGTCTTCCTGGCGGACTTGGGCGACGACGGACGGACGTCGCAGCAGGTCACCCGTGATGACCGCGGCGACTTCCTCGTCCCGCGCGAGGGTGTGGATCGCGCTGACCTTCTCCTGCGGAGTGATCGGCCTCTCGACCTGGCGGCCGACCCTCCGCGACGCGTCGTCGGGAGTCCACCGGGCCTTCCCTCCTGGTGGGGTGAGGATCGCGGTGAACCGCTCCTCCTCGCTCGGGATGGCGGCCAGGATTCGGTGGACTGTGAAGGACACGCGGGCCTGCCGGTGCTGTTTGGGCCACCGCGAAGCGACCCAGCGGGCTCCATTCACTGCTGAGTAGGACAAGCCGATGTCCTCGGCCAAGCGGAACAGCGAGTCCTTGACCGTGAACAACTCCTCGCCCCTGTCCTGCGGGCCCTGCTCCCGCATGGGCTCGATCTCCAAGGCGTAGTCCCCGACCGCGAACTGACCCCGGGTCTGGGCTTCGACGATTTTGCGCAGTTCCGCGACGATCTGCTCGTAACGGTGGGCGCTGACGCTGCCGACCTTGTCGGCACTCTCGATCTTCTCGGGCATGGTTCTCACCACCCTGAACGGGCCGGGGCACGGCCCCTCGGCCGTGACAAGACGCGGCCCGCTGTTGTGACCGAGAGTCGAACCCACCTGCCGAAGATCACAACGGGTGACCGGAAGAAACCCGAATCTGATCGGAAGTCCGATTCGGATGCGTTCGTGCACTGGTCACTGTGACCGCTCTCCGAACGATTCGTTCCGCGACCGCCAGGCCCTCATGACGCACCGGCGCGAGCAGTAGACGGCGTCCGAACGCCGATCCACGCCAGCCACCCACGGCGTCCCGCACTCGGGACACACCACCCGACCCGCCCCGTTCAACTCCGCCATCACCCGGCGCCGCAACCGACGATCCCGCCGCCATGACCTGGCACGACACGCCGTCGAGCAGAACAGCGCGTCCGGCCGCGCGGCCGGCCTCAACCGGTCACCGCAGCCTCCGCACACCCGCACTCCGGGCAGCCCGGAACCCTCGGACACCACTCCAGGCTACGGCCCCGAGCACCTCGAAATCAGGGATATGGATCAGGCACTAACTGTCGGGCGTGGGTGATGTCGGCGCAGCTTGCTGGCTGGGCTGGACTGCAGAACAGGAGCCTGCCGTCGGCGTCGGTGAGGACCATGGTCTTGACGGCGTTCTGCTTGTTCTTGCCGGAGATGAACTTCTCCCGGTCCTTGCGGCCGACGGCGGGCCTGCGGACCCGGATCTCGGTGCCGTCGATGATCCCGGTCTGCCCCGTGGTGCCAAGGTGGTCGATGACCTCGGCGAGGGTGCGGAGCCGGATACCGGCCGCGATGGTGCAGCCGCGGCCTGCGAGCAAGGGCCGCACCTCGCCGATCGCCCGGGTGATCGTGGAGCGGTCGACGCCGAACCAGCAGGCCAGCACGTCGTGAGTGGCACCGTGGCGAAGGTGGACTAGCGTGGCCAGGAGCCGGTCGATGAAGACCAGGCGGTGCTTTGCGCCGGCCCCGACGGCCCGCTTCCGTGGCCTGGACTCCAGTTCCAACTGATGCCGCTCATGCCATAACGGACCCACCTCGGCGACGAGTTCGGCGATCACGTCGGCTGACAGCCCCGTGATCCTCCGGTCGCTGATGATCGCTGCAGAGCCCCGTTCCCCACCACACGAACATGATCAGGGATCACGATCCAGCGTCGCACCGCCAACCATGCACGAGCTCGTTAGGCCGGGCAGCGTGCAGCAGGGCGGACGAATCTGCCGGTTCTGCAATGGCAAGGAATGGGATGTGTTTTACGTCGTCATGGACGAGGAGGAGGAGTCGCTCAAGTTCGGCATCACCAGCAGATCACCCCGGCGCCGACTGCGCGAGCACGCCAAGGACGGCTACACCATTGTGATCGAACTTCTGACCGGACTCCCTCAAGGGGCCGGGTTGGACATCGAACGTGCCGTGAAAGGCGCCCTGAGGCTGGCCGGGGTACAGCCGGTGCGCGGCGCCGAGTACTTCGATGCAGCGGCTCTAGCGCTGGTTCTCGACATCGTGGACAACCATCCTGACAGGTGTAAGGCCAAGCAGCGGCCGATGGACTGATGATCTGCCCCTACCAAGGGGATTTGTGCGCCTGCGCCTACCAGCGCAGGCGCACCCGTTCGCTCAACTGGTCAACTAGAACGCTCAGTCACACCACAGCAGGTGTGACTGACGACCGACGCGCGGTGTCCTGCGCGGTGCACGGGCAGGCTGTGCTGCGGGCGGGAGACTGCCGGGCATGGATGTGGAGTCGATTGCGGTGGAGCTGCGGGCGCTTCGTCCAGCGGAGTTCACCGCGGCCCGGGATGAGTACGCGGCCCAGGCCCGCAAGGCCGGAGACAGGCAGCTTGCCGCGCAGGTCGCGGCCTTGCGCAAGCCGACGCTCGCGGCGTGGACGGTCGGGCTGCTGGCCCGCAGCCGGCCGAAGGAAGCGCACGGCCTGGTCGAGCTGGGCGAGGCGCTGCGTACGGCGCACCACACGTTGGACGCCGGGCAGTTGCGGAAGCTCTCGCGTGATCAGCATGTGGTGATCGGGCGCCTCGCGCGGACCGCGCGGGCGCTGGCCGCCGAGGCCGGGCAGACGGTGAGTGAGCCGGTGCTGCACGAGGTCGAGCAGATCTTGCACGCCGTACTCGCCGACCCGGACACGGCCGCGGAGTGGGAAGCCGGACGCCTGGTCAAAGCCCCGGACGCGACGATGGGGTTCGCCGGCCTCGAACCACAGCCCGGCGCCACTGCGCCGCCCCGGCGCGCGCCCGCCGGGTCCGCCGGGGCCTCGCCCAAGCCCACCGAGCCCCCGGCGCCGGATACGCGGGCCGAGCGGAGACGGCGCGAGCGTGTGAAGGCGGCCCGGGAAGAAGCGGACGAGGCCTTGGCCGAGGCCGAGCGGCTGGAGGCCGGGCAGGCGGCCGCGCAGGAGACGGCGGACCGCGCGGCCGCTGCCCAGGCGGCGGCCGAGAACGATCTACGGGCCGCGACGGAGCGGCTGGAGACGGCGCGCACGGCGAGCAAGGACGCGGCGGCCCGCCTCCGGGAAGCCGGGCGGGTGGCTGGGAAGGCGAGGGCGCGGGCGCGGACGGCGGCGCGGAAGGCCGACAAGCTCAGCGGCCCCGAGGGGTGAGCTGCATGGCGTAGGGCTTTGCGTGTTCAAGGAGTGGGCCGGGGCGGAATGGCGACAGGGCCGGCCCGGCAGGTGCGGGTCGGCCCTGTGCGTGCGGCACTCGCGCGGCAACGCGGTGCTGCTGTGTCCCTGTTTCGCGAAGTCACCACTTCAGGGGGCCGCCGGTCTCCCGACGGGTTGCACCCCACGGTGCCCGGGACTTTCGCAGGAGGCAAGCCGAGGTTGATACGAGGGTGGACGAACGAGGTTGTTTGACTGAGAAATTGAGTCAAAGGTGAGCCGCTTTGTGCCTATTTGTAGAAAACTGGTTGGCGGGGCGGCGCGGGCTCGACGGGTATCGCCTCAGGTCAGGAGCGAATGCCGATTGTGCTAAGCCCTTGGACGCCGGTGAACGAATAAATGGGCATTACCGGCATAGCAGACAGTTGCCCCGGCGTCGTGCGGTCTCGGGTGGACGGTCGGCGACAGGCATCGTGCCATGCTTATGGCCCCGGGAAGCGACGGCAATCGCCCCTGGGAAAACGCCACTTGGCGTGAAGTCACCCATGCGAGAGGGCGCAGTCCCGCGCCCTCTCGCTCACTTCAGGGGGGCCGCGAGGTCCCCGGATAGGACAGCTATGTCTGTACACCAGGAGATAAGCCGTGGCCCGGGCGCGCGGCGGCGGGCAGACGTCGGCCGGCCGGCCGGTCTGACGATGCCGCAGGCGCTGGTCATCAGCACGGTTTTCACCGTGGTCCTCGTCCTGGCCGTGGTGCTGCGGCTCCACGGGATCTCGATGACGGAGTCCCTCCAGATGCTGGGCGGCGCTGCCGGGATCGGCGTGGTCGTGGTGTGCACGGTGACGCCGGGCGGGCGCGGCCAGGCGGCTGCGATGGTCCGGGCAGCCCTGCACGCCGGTCGCTGAGGGGTTGTCATGGGACGCCCCGAACTCCCCGTGGACCACGCCGTGCCGGAACGCGGCGCACTGGCGGTCGCTCTGCGTGAACTGCGCAGCCAGGCCGGGCTGAGCTACGACGACCTCGCTGCCGGCACCGCCCTGTCGGCGGCCACCTTCAAGCGTGCCGCGTCGGGCAGGACCCTCCCCACCGAGGAGACCGTCAAGGTGTTCGTTTCCGCGTGCGGGGGCAACTGGTATGCCCTGCGCAAGCTCTGGCTGGCCGCCAAGATCGCGGACCGGGGCCGACTCGAGCAGCTCCGCCGGCCCGCTCTTCCCCAGTTCGTCAGCGGACGCCGGGAACTGAGCGCCGCCCTGGAGTACTTCTACGAGGCGGCCGGAGCACCCTCGCTGCGCCGCCTGTCGGAGCTCGCGGGAGGCGCCCATATGCTGCCGGTCAGCACTGCCCACCGGATCGTCACCCGGCGGGCCCTGCCCGCCAGTGGCCAGCAGATGACCGCCTTCCTGGCCGCCTGTGGCCTCACCGGAGACGACCTGCTCCGTTGGGAGCAGGCCTTCAAGGAGATCACCGAGGGCGTCGACACCGACCGCAGGGCCGCGAGGTTCGACAGCCTCCTTGAGGCCGTGACCGAGCGCGCGACGTGGCTGGGGGCTGCTCCCCACCGGGCGGCGGACGGCCGGGACCACTGGCGGCCCGAGCGCGTCCTGCGCTGGTCGCGGGAGGACCTGCACATCGCACGGCGTATCGCGGAGGGGACGGCGGTGGCCTGACGGCCGCAGGCGTGGGCGCGCAGAGGCGTTTCGGCGGTGAATCGGGCGCCCCGGGCGGGTGAACTGCCCGCCCGGGGTCTGTCGCGGCCGGTCCGAGGGGCGGTACAACCGCCTGCGTGATGATCATGATGATGCGGGTCGCCACCGCGGCCGCCGCAGCCCTCGCCCTGTCCCTGCCCGCCACGGCCGCGCACGCGGCGGACACCGCGCCCCGTGCGGTGCCGGAGGTCCTTCCGATGGGAGTGGCGGTGTCCGCGCTGCCGCTCGCGGCCGAGGACCGGACCGGCTACCAGCGCACCAGCTTCAAGCACTGGAACGCCGGCGCGAACCCGTCGGACGGCTGCAATACCAGGATGGAGGTGCTGATCCAGGAGGCGATCGAGGCGCCCGAGGTCGGTCCGGGATGCACGCTGACCGGGGGTGTCTGGTGGTCGTACTACGACGATCAGCGGGTGACGCCGGCCGGGGCGTTGGACATCGACCACATGGTCCCGCTGGCTGAAGCCTGGGATTCGGGTGCCAGTTCGTGGACCGCACAAAAGCGCGAGGCGTACGCGAATGACCTGGGTCAGGAGTCCAGTCTGGTTGCGGTGACGGCCCGGTCGAATCGGAGCAAGGCGGATCAGGATCCGTCCCAGTGGTTGCCGCCGTCGGGCTCGGAGCGGGTGTTGTGCCAGTACGCCGCGGAGTGGACCGCGACCAAGCTCCGGTGGGGCCTGACGGTGGACGAGGCCGAACGCGACCGACTCACGGACATCGCGGCCGGCTGTGGCTCCACCGACGTGGTGTTCACCCCGGCCCCGTAGTCGGGCCGTATCGGCTGAAGGGCCCTCACTCGGGTGCCGAGTGAGGGCCCTTCGGGCTGCGCCCCGCGGTGCACGCAAAACAGGCGGCCGTCCAGCTCCGCCAGCGCGGGGGCCGCCACGCTCAGGTGGTCCGCGAACGACACGTCCGCATTCCACCCGCCCTCGGTCGTGTACACCGACCGCCGCAGGTTCTGATCGTCCTCAAGCTGCCCGGCCATCGCCGCAACTCCCGTCAATCAAGTCACGACCCGTATTTGGGCACGTCTCGGTGGACAGAGACCAGTTAGACGAGTTCGGGTTCGTGGGCTTGCGCCGGTTCGCCGAGGGGTTGGGGATGGTGGGGGGTTTGGAGATCCTGGTCGGCGGATGCCTAGTGGTGGACGTGCCGGACGTGAAACGGAACAGCGCATCACAGGAACGACCGCGACTATTTGTGCGGTTTACCCGACAGACGGGGAGTCTTCCCGGACTATGGAACCGCGTTGCGATGGGGTGGCTCCGTGTTTGGTAGCCGCAGGTACGGCGGGACTGGGGGAGAGGACGATGAGTGTGTCGAGGAAGCGGATTGTGGTGATGGTCGCTGCGGTGGTGGGGATCGTCTCGACGCCTGCCATTTGGTTACTTGACGGCCCGGACACCGCAGGACTTGTAGGGGCGTCGATTCAGGCGGCCACTGGAGTCGCGGCCTTGGTGTGGGCCTGGGCGCAGCCCAGGGACAGCACTGTCGGCGCATCTGGAGACAGCGCCACGCAGACCGGCCGGGCAGAAGCCAGCGGTGGGGGGCAAGCCCATACGGGCGTAAGGCGCCGTGGTGAGGGCAACCCTGGCGCAGCTCGGGTTCAGGACACCGGTGACGCCATCTCGCGTGGCGCAGGTAGTGACGCTGGCACTGGCATCGACTACACCGATTAGCGTGACCATGCCATTAGAGCGAAGGCCGGATGCGACATGAGGTGGCGTCAAAGGAAAAGGCCTACCTTCCCTTCCAGGGACGACCTCGCAGCCTCCTCCGTCAGCGACAGCGGTGACGCCATCGCGTCAGCCATGGGCGCAGTGGCCGTCAGTGGCCACGTGGATCATCTAACGATCACCCAAGCTGTCCCGCAAGGTCCGGTCCAATGGCCGCTCTGCCTGGGGTCGGTTCCCGCGCTGGCATCTGCATTTCAGCAGAGGCCTGAGGTTCGCGCCGCGATCGACCAAGCCGTCACCGGACACACCGCAGTAGTGCTGACCCAAGTGCTCTCCGGTGGCGGCGGCGTAGGCAAGACGCAACTTGCCGCGGCGTACGCCCATCACGCCCTGGCCGACAGCGTCGATCTGGTGCTCTGGGTCGACGCCAGCGAAACAGACCAGGTGATCGCCCGCTACGCGATCGCCGCTCACATGATCGATGTTCCGAATGCTTTGGCGGGCCAGACCGGCGAAAAGGACGCCAGAGCATTTCTTCAATGGCTGGCAACCACCAAAAGATCTTGGATCGTTATCCTCGACGACATCACCGACCCAGATGCGATGCAGCCGTGGTGGCCACCATCATCGGCATGGGGCTGTGGCCGGGTAGTGGCGACCACCCGCCGCCAGGATGCCGTCTTGTCCGGTGGCGGCCGCGCGGTCGTAGACGTCGATACCTACAGTGCGAAGGAAGCCGACACGTACCTCAGAGCTCGGCTCAAATCCGCTCGCGCTGAACATCTGCTTGACGCGCAGACAGATGCGCTGGCCGAGGCACTTGGCTATCTGCCCTTGGCCCTGTCTCACGCTGCTGCCTACATGATTAACGAGGACGTTCCGTGCGCCGACTACCTGCTGCGCTTCAACAGCAGTGCCGCGAGGCTGGATGATCTGCTCCCGCGCCACGCAGACACGGAGGGCTACGGACGTCACGTGGCGGCTGCCCTGCTCCTGTCGCTGGACGTTGCCCAGGCCTGCGAACCCGTGGGCCTCGCGATCCCAGCGCTGCGCCTCGCGGCTGTCCTGGACCCTGCCGGTCACCCTCGTGACCTATGGGGAGGACAGGCGGTCACTAACTACCTGACTGCCCACCGAGCACCGATGTCGTCGCCAGATGACGCCGATCCTGTCAGCCCCACCCAAGCCAAAGCGGCGCTGAGACTCCTGCATAGGTACGGCCTGCTCACAGACGATGCTCAGGCTGGCTTCCGCGCTGTGAAGCTGCATGCTCTGACTGCACGCGCTGCACGCGAGCACACGCCAAGTGGTGAACAGCGGGAGATCGTGAGGACTGCAGCTGAGGCCCTCACAGAGCTATGGCACATGGGCTTGGAGAGGGCCGTGCTGCACACAAATGTTGAAAGCCTGAACGATTTCGCGGGAGACATGCTGTGGGAGGTTGAGGGGCACCACCTCCTCCGTTGGGTAGGCCGCAGCTTGAGCGTTCGGGGCCTGGCTACCGCTGCGGTTCCATATTGGCAGCGGGTATCAGAGGCCAGTGAGAGATTGCTCGGGCGGACGCACCGAAAAACACTTTTGGCCCGACGTGAGTTGGCTATTGCCTACCTCGGGGCCAGCCGCAGCAAGGATGCCTTTGCTGTTTTTCAGGAGGACTACGCCTACGACGCCGAGGCGCTGGCAGACACTGCCCTGAAGACGCGCCAAGTAGCAGGATCGAAGCATGCACTCCACAGGAGCCAGAACGCTCTCGGACTCTTCAAATTGCTGGAAGACACCCTCGAAGTCCGGGAACGCCTCCTCGGCCCCACTAACCCGGCGACGTTGGCTTGCCGAGCAAAGCTCAGCATCGCATATTGGAATGCAGGCCAGCAGTCTCAGGCCATCAGCATGCTAAAACTCGTCCTCAAATATCAGAATCAGGAATTGGGCATCCATCATTCCGATTCAGTGGCAACGGCTCTCCGTCTGGACACATTGAGACGTGAACACAAACGGCGATGGTGGAAACCTAGGCAGGATCCTGGCCAGCCTTAGCAATGAGCTTCGGCCCAGTCGATACCGAGTGCGGCGAGCGCTTTGAGCTGTGCGGCATCCAGCCGGTTGCGGCGTTGTTTCTGGTTGGCGAGCCATACGCCGGTGCGGTGTTCGGTTCCGTCCGGGAGGTGCTCGACGTGGGCGCGTCCGGGCAGGCCGCCGCCTTCCCGCTCCAGGTACTGGGTGAGGGCCGTCACGCCCTTGTGGAAGGCTTCTGCGCCGCGCCCGGACGTGGCGCCCGTGCCGGGCACGGCGGCTGCCGTACGGGTGCGCACGGCCCGCACGGGCTTCACCCCGAGATCGGCGAGGCGGCGTTGCTGCTCCTCGTTCAGCCGGTGGTAGTCGCGGCGCTGTGCGGCGGTCCAGCGGCCGATGTCCTCGCCGTGCCACGTCACCCCCGGCACCACGGCCGCGAGGCGTGCACCGCCCGCCAGGAGCGCGCGCAGGCCCGCGTACTGGCGCTGCCAGTCGACCGTCCACCCGTGGTCGTCGTCGCCCGGGTTCCAGTCCTCGTCAATCGCGGCGAGGGCGGCGGCCCGCCGTGCGGCCCGGCTGGGGTCCTTGCCGAGTCCGCCGGGCCGACGGACGTTGGTCAGCCACTGCCCGACCGGCTTGTCGAGTGCGGTCGCGTGCCGCGGCGCGGCCAGGGTCCCGTGCTGCTCAAAGTACGCCCGCGCGGCCGCGAGGTTCTCCGCGAAGCTGGCGTCGGCGGTGTCCCACACGATCCCCAGCTCCTCCAGCTCGGCGGCCCGTTCCCCGGTCATCTGCCCGGCCCGGAAGGCACGCCGCTGGTCGGAGAGCCACCGCCCCAGCGGGTGCGCACCCTCGGTGTGGTCGTAAGGCACTTCCAGGTGCTGCTCCCGTTCCCGGTACCGGAACGCGGCCTCGATTCCGCGGCGCCAGTCCTGGCGTTCGGTGTCGAGGACCTGGTAGCTGATCCACTTGGCGATCAGCGCGGGGTCCCTGGGGGCGGCGAACCGCAGCAGCAGCCGGGCCTCTTCGTCGCCTTCGTCGGGTGCCTCGCCGATCAGACGCGACGGCGTTACGATGCGCTTCTGCGCTTCCTGGGGGATTGCCAGCATTTCGACAGCGCGTTCATCGTGCGCCCGAAGACCCTGCAACACTCGAATGAGAGGGCCATACGACTTCGAGGAAAGAATGTCCTCGGGGTCTTCGTCCTCGTCCAGGAATACCGGCACGATCAGGGTGGCCATTTTCCCTTCCCCGGGCTTCTGCCGGAGGGCGCGGCCGATGGCCTGGACGATGTCGACGGCGGACCCCTTGGGGTCGATCAGGGCCACACTGTCCACGCTTCGGATGTCGACTCCTTCGCCCAGAACCCGGCAATTTGCGAGCACGGCGCGGCCGGCCCGGCGGCCGAAGTCGGCGAGGACGTCGGCGCGGTGTTCGGCGTCGTGCTGTCCGCGCAGCCACGCCGTCCACACCCGCTCGGGGTGCCGGGCGGGGTCGACGGCGTGCAGCCGGGCCGCGACCCGCGGCAGGCCTTCCGCGAAGGCCTGCGCCTCGATGGTGCGGTGGTGGAAGGTGATCGTGGTCTTCAGATCATGGGCCGCCATGGTCTCCAGAAGGACGGTCTGCACGGCCGCGAGCCGCTCGCCCCGCAGTTCCTCGTCCCACCGCTCCTTGCCGTAGAGCCGGTCTGGGGTGACAACAGGGTCCACCAATTCGGCCACAACTACCTGATATCGGGCCAAAAGCCCCCGTGAGATGGCGTCTGCCAGCGGCAGCTCGTACACGACGGGTCCGAACACGCTGGGGTCGTCCATGGAGCACGCCAACTCGGCCGGCAGGGCCTCGTGGCGCGGTACGTACGGCTTCCCCTTGGCCTCTGCCTTCCGTCGCCGCGCCTCTTCCTGGCGCCGGTGCGCGGCCGCGGCCGCCCGCTTCTCGGCCGCCGTGCGCGGCCGTTCCGCCCAGATCCTCGGGGTGGCGGTCATGTAGAGCCGGCGGTGGGCGGGGATGACCTCCTGGCGGTGCACCTCCGCCCAAGCCTTCCCCGCCGACCCCGAGGTGCGGTGCGCCTCGTCCACCACCACCAGGTCGAAGGGCTCCATGTCCAGCCCGTACTCCCCGGCGAACGCCTCGGCCACGACCGGCAAGGAGGCGTAGGTGGCGTAGACGGTGACCGGGCCGCGCCCGTGCCACAGGGCGAGCTGCGGCGCGGACGTCGTGCTGCGGACCTGGAGTCCGTAGAGCTGGGCGTTGTCCTCCAGCGAGCACACCGCGACCGCGGGCCCGTCGTGGCCGGCCGTGCGCCACTCTCCGGCGGTCTGGGTGAGCAGGTCGAGGGTGGGCAGCAAGACCAGGACCCGCCCGCCCCGCGCGAGTCGGAGCGCGGCCGCGGCGGCGATGAACGTCTTCCCGGTCCCGCACGCGGCGACCACCGTTGCCCGCAGCCCGGCCTTGGGGATACGCTTTCCGGGCGGAATATCGAGCCCCCTAACGATGGCCTCAACGGCTTCTTCCTGGTGAGGCCGGAGCGTGATTGCGTTCGGCTTCTGCATTCGTCACTCCGCTGAAAACAGTCCGCCGTACGGGACTGGCAACGTTCCCGGGATGTTACACAGTGCATCACGAGGTGATGCATACTGATGACTGTACCGCTCCCCGGTGGTCCGGTTCACCCGTTCAGGCGTCCCCGTCCCCGGTTGCCCCGCCCGGGGACGGGGGAGGATCCTCTGGCGCCGGGGCATGCGTCCCGGGAGAGAAAGGGATGCAGGGATGCCTCAGCAGGGGACTGTGAAGTGGTTCAACGCGGAGAAGGGGTTCGGCTTCATCGCCGTTGACGGGGGTGGCCCGGACGTCTTCGTCCACTACAGCGCGATCCAGGGTTCCGGCTTCAAGGCCTTGGACGAGAACCAGCGCGTGGAGTTCGAGACGAGCCAGGGAAGCCGGGGTCCGCAAGCCGAAGAGGTGCGGCCTCTCTGACCGCTGCCGGCCGGGCCCGCTTGAGGGCCCTCGGGGCTGGAGTCGAAGCCGGAAGACCCAGGGGTGGGAGCGCAGCGGACACCCCAACAGGCCGAAGGCCCAGATCCGGTGAAACGGGGTCATCCAGGCCCGTGAAGCGGGCTGTTCGGGTGGAGCGCAGGAGACGGGCCTGGCACCCGTTCGGATGGTTTCCGGCGTATCGCGTAGTGGCAGGATCCGGCTGGTTCCCACTTGGACGATGAAAGGTGCAGGCATGCCGAATGGCACGGTGACGATGTTCAATGACGCGAAGGGGTACGGAACGATCAAGTCCGATGATGGTGAGGAGTTCCCCGTCCATCACACCGAGATCATTACCAACGACTATCGGACGCTGGCGGTGAACGCGAGGGTGGTCTTCGGCATCAAGGACGGCCCCAATGGGCGCCAAGCCGAGAAAGTCATGGTGGTGGGCTGACGCCGGGCGCCCAACTCCTTCCTTCGTTGCCGGCCGGTCCGCGGAGCGGGCCTTTGGTCCTGGAGGTGGAGCCGGAAGGACCCGGGTGGGGGAGCGGAGTGGACCCGCCCAGCGGGTCGGATACCCGTACCCCGTGAAACGGGGTCACCCGAGCCTACGAAGCAGGCAGTTCGGGGTGGAGCGCAGCGGAACCCCGAACAGTCCGGAGCGCAGCGCAGGACTCCGGCCCGAAGGGCCGGCCCTGGCTCGGCGAAGCCGAGCCCCGCCGAGCGCAGCGAGGCGCTTCGCTGCCCCGGAGCGAAGCGGAGGGGCTAGGCGCCGAAGGCGCCTCCGGCCGAGCGCAGCGAGGCCGTTCCCTCCTGGGGCGCGCAGCGCCCCAGGGACCCGCAGATCGGAAGAGCACAACTCAGAACTCCA
>NZ_JBIWFI010000040.1:0-79480 GCF_044762985.1 Streptomyces sp. NPDC096339
GGCGGGGCGCCCCCCCCCCCCCCGGGCGCCGGCGCCCCGGGCCGGGCGGGCGGGGGGGGCCCCCCCCCCCCGCCCCGCCCCCCGGGGGGGGGGGGGGGGGGGGGGGGGGGGGGGGGCCCCCCCCCCCGGAACGGCGCCGCAGGTTCAGGGCGGAGGACACGACGGAGGGGCGGTCACCGTCTTGCGCGGTGACCGCCCCTCCGTCGTGCCCAGCGGGCCGCAGGCCTACTTCGCCCGGTCGAAGTCGATCGCGCTGTACGCGCGCAGCTTCGACAGGCGGTGCGTCGAGTCGATCTGTCGGATCGTGCCCGACTTCGAGCGCATGACCAGCGAGGACGTCGTCGCCGTCTCCGCGCGGTAGTGCACGCCGCGCAGCAGTTCGCCGTCGGTGATGCCGGTGGCGACGAAGAAGACGTTCTCGCCGGACACCAGGTCGTTCGTGGTCAGGACGCGGTCCAGGTCGTGGCCGGCGTCCAGGGCGCGCTGGCGCTCGGCTTCGTCCTTGGGCCACAGCTTGCCCTGGATCGTTCCGCCGAGGCACTTTATGGCGCAGGCCGAGATGATGCCCTCGGGGGTGCCGCCGATGCCGAGGAGCAGGTCCACGCCGGTGCCCTCACGGACCGCCATGACCGAGCCGGCGACGTCGCCGTCGGAGATGAACTTGATCCGGGCGCCCGTCTCGCGGATCTCCTTGACGATGCCCTCGTGGCGCGGGCGGTCCAGGATGACGACCGTGACGTCCTCGACGGCCATGCCCTTCGCCTTGGCGACGCGGCGGATGTTCACCGAGACGGGGGCGTTGATGTCGACGAAGTCGGCGGCCTCGGGGCCGGTGACGAGCTTCTCCATGTAGAAGACCGCGGAGGGGTCGAACATGGTGCCGCGGTCGGCGGCGGCCAGGACGGCGATGGCGTTCGGCATGCCCTTGGCGTTCAGGGTGGTGCCGTCGATCGGGTCCACGGCGATGTCGACCTCGGCACCGGTGCCGTCGCCGACCGCCTCGCCGTTGAAGAGCATCGGGGCTTCGTCCTTCTCGCCCTCGCCGATGACGACGACGCCGTTCATCGAGACGGTGGAGATCAGGGTGCGCATGGCGTTGACGGCCGCGCCGTCCGCGCCGAGCTTGTCACCGCGGCCGACCCAGCGGCCCGCGGCGAGGGCGGCGGCCTCCGTGACCCGGACGAGTTCCAGGGCGAGGTTGCGGTCGGGGGCCTCCGGAGAGACTACGAGCTGAGGCGGCAGGTTGTGCTCGGTCATCCGAGGGCACCTTTCTGGTCGGCGACGGCCGGTGAAGTGAGGGTGCTGGAACTCTATCGTCAGGTCGACAAATTGAGCAGACCGGGTCACTTATGAGCGGTATATCGGTCAGCCGATTGGCCTGAGCGGACACTCTCGACCCGCGAGGGCGGCCCCCGGCGGTGATCGCCGACAGCGATGCGGGACGATGGTGCCGTGGCAGGTATGAAAGGCAAGCAGACGGTCTGGGACATGGTCCGGTCGCTGGCGGTGATCGGCGTCGTCGTGGCGGGGATCTACATGTTCGTCCCCCATGACGACAAGGCCGACCCCACGCTCACGGTCGACTACCGAGTGGAGACGCTCACGGCCCGGCGCGCGGCCCCCTACCCGGTGGCCGCCCCCGTGGGGCTCCCGGAGCAGTGGCGGGCGACGTCGGTCTCGTACGAGCGCAAGAACGCCAACGCCTGGCACCTGGGCTTCCTCGATCCGGAGCAGCAGTACGTGGCGGTGGAGCAGTCCACGGACACCTCCGCCAAGAACCTCGGCCGGATCACCCAGAAGGCGAAGGCCACCGGGCAGACGCAGCAGGTCGGCGACGCGGCCTGGGAGCGCTGGGACGGCGAGAAGTACGACGCCCTCGTCCGCCAGGAGCAGGGCCACGTCACGGTGGTCACCGGGACGGCCTCCTTCGAACAGCTGGGCGCGATGGCGGCGGCGCTGGAGTTCAAGCAGGGCCGGTAGGCGGCCCGCGCGGCGCGAAGACGAAGAAAGGCGGCCCGCCCCGGAATCCCGGGGCGGGCCGCCTTTCGCGTACGCGGACTCAGACCGTGGTGACGACCTGGTCGAACTCCAGGCGCGGGGAGCGCGGGAACCAGGCGTCCTCGCCCGGCTTGCCGATGTTGATCACCATCAGCGGGGTGTGGTCGGCGTCCAGGAACTCCTTCTGGAGGCCCTGGAAGTCCAGGCCGGTCATCGGGCCCGCGGCCAGGCCGGCGGCGCGGATGCCGAGGATGAAGTACGCGGCCTGCAGGGCGGCGTTCACCAGCGCGGACTGCTCGCGGACCTGGCGCTCGGAGAAGAACGCGTCCTTGGCCTGCGGGAAGTGGGGCAGCAGCTGCGGGAGCTCCTCGTGGAACTCGTTGTCCGCGGAGAGGATCGCGACCAGCGGGGCGGCGGCGGTCTTGGCCTGGTTGCCCTCGGCCATGTGCTTCACGAGGCGCTCGCGGGCCTCGGGGGAGCGGACCAGGGTGATGCGCAGCGGGGTCTGGTTGAAGGCGGTCGGACCGTACTTCACCAGGTCGTAGATCGCCTGAACCTGCTCCTCGGTCACCGGCTCGTCCGAGAACGTGTTGGCGGTGCGGGCCTCGCGGAACAGGAGGTCCTGGGCGGCGGAGTCAAGAACGAGAGACATGCGGAAAGCCTTCTTCCATACGGAGGTGAAGCGATGTCCCGACTCTACGATCGAGGTAGATGAAATTTCAACTAAATCTGCCTCGGGGTGATCAGCATCACTCGTCGTTCGGGACCCTTTCCGCCCGCCCCGCCCGCCTAGTCGACCTCGCCCGCCCCGCCCGTCTCGGCCTGCTCGCGCTGCGCGAGAGCCGAGTCCAGCCGGGCCCTGGCCCCCTCCAGCCAGTGCCGGCAGACCTTCGCCAGCTCCTCGCCGCGCTCCCAGAGCGCCAGGGAGTCCTCCAGGGAGGTCCCGCCCGCCTCCAGCTTGCGGACGACCTCGACGAGTTCGTCGCGCGCCTGCTCGTACCCCAGCGCGGTTTCGGCCTCTGACATTCCTTTTCCACCCTATGTGTGCAATGCAACGGAACCGTTGCTTCAGTGTGTGAATTGGTTGATCACATGTGGCTAGTCGGATTCCGGAGCGACCCGCACGCCGAACTCGCCCTCCGCGACCCGGGCCCGCAGCACCTCGCCCTCCGCCACCTCCTGCGGGGAACGCACCACGTGCCCGTCGGCCCGCTGGAGCACCGCGTACCCCCGCTCCAGCGTCGCGGCGGGCGACAGCGCCACCACCCGGGCGAGGGTGTGTTCGAGCTCGGAATCGGCCCGGTCCAGCAGGTGCCCCAGGGTGCGCCGGCTGCGCGCCAGCAGCGCCTCCAGCTCGTCCTCCCGTACCTCCACCATCCGCTGCGGATGGACGAAGACCGGCCGGGCGAGCGCGTGCGCCAGACCCCGCTCCTCCCGGTCGAGGAGCCCGCGCACCGCGCGCAGCCCGCGACCCTGTAGCTGCCGTACCCGCTCCAGTTCCTCACCCACGTCGGGGACGACCTTCTTCGCGGCGTCCGTGGGCGTGGAGGCCCGCAGGTCCGCGACGAGGTCCAGCAGCGGGGTGTCCGGCTCGTGCCCGATCGCGGAGACCACGGGCGTGCGGGCCGCCGCGACGGTGCGCACGACCTCCTCGTCCGAGAAGGGCAGCAGGTCCTCGACGCTGCCGCCGCCTCGGGCCACGATGATCACGTCGACCTCGTCGAGCGCGTCCAGCTCCTTGACGGCCTGGATCACCTGGGGCACGGCGTGCACCCCCTGGACGGCCACGTTCCGCACCTCGAAGCGGACCGCGGGCCAGCGGCGCCGGGCGTTCTCCAGCACGTCGCGCTCGGCCGCCGACGCCCGCCCGACCACCAGCCCGATCAGCTGCGGCAGGAACGGCAGCGGCTTCTTCCGCTCCAGGGCGAACAGCCCCTCGGAGGCCAGCGACCGCTTGAGCCGCTCCAGCCGGGCCAGCAGCTCCCCGATGCCGACCGGCCGTATCTCCGTGGCCCGCAGCGACAGCTGCCCGCGCGGCGCGTACCACTCCGGCTTGGCCAGCAGTACGACCCGCGCGCCCTCCGAGACCACGTCCGCGACCTCGTCGAAGACCTGGCGGAAGCAGGTCACGCTGACCGAGATGTCGTGCGAGGGGTCGCGCAGCGTCAGGAAGACCACCCCCGCGCCCGGACGCCGGGACAGCTGCGTGATCTGCCCTTCCACCCACACCTGCCCGAGCCGCTCGATCCAGCCCCCGATGAGCCGGGACACCTGCCCCACGGGCAGCGGCGCCTCGGCCGATGTATTCAGACCCATGTGCGCAGGCTATCCGTCCCCGCTGACACGGCCTCAGCCCCGCCGGGGTGTCGTCGCCCCGCGGCCGCTCGCCTCCGGCGGGGCCGTTGTTCGGCTGCGGCGCCGTTTCGGGGGCTCTGCCCCCGCGCCCCCGCTCCTCAATCGCCGGAGGGGCTGGGTTTTCCGGGCCGGGGCCCCGCCCCTTGCGGGTCCTGCGCGGTGTCCCGGCGGGGCGTCTCCTCGTCCTCGCGCCTGCGGGCACCGTGAAAGTGCTGAGGCTGGTTGCGCGCTCGTCCTGCGGGGACGCCCCGCCGTGCCCCCGCTCCGCCAGTCCGGCAAGGCCCTGCCCGGGCTGGTCGGGAGCGTGCTGTTGGGGTGGGGGTCCGCAGGAGGGTCCCCGCAGGACGAGCGCGCAACCACCCCGACACGTCTCGCGGTGCCCGCAGGCGCGAGGACGAGGAGACACTCCGGAGGGCCCCCGCCCCAACCCTGCCGGTCCCGCCCAAGGACACCACCCAGCCTCGCCGGCGTTTGAGGCGCGGGGGTGCGGGGGCGGAGCCCCCGGCACGGCGCCGCACCCGACAGCGGAGCCTCGGCGCAGCCGGTCAGGCGGAGGCGTGGCGGGTCAGGAACGCGCCCACGCGGGGGGAGCGTTGGTGGGGGATCAGGGTGCGTGCCGTTTCCGAGAGCATCGCGCGGATGCGGGTGGAGTGGACCTCGTCCAGCAGGTCCAGCACCCGCCCGCCCGCCCAGGCCGCCTCGTCGGGGGCCCCGGCGCGGGCCAGGTCTCCGGCCAGTTCGGCGGTGTAGAGGGCCACGTTCCGGGCGAAGTGCGGGTCCTGGAGGTCGGCCGCGCGGCGGGCGTGCCGGGCCGCGCGGGCGTGTTCCCCGAGGGCCGCCCAGCACCGGGACTCCAGCGATTCCAGTTCGGCCTCGCCGAAGAAGGACATCCACTCGGGGTCGGCGCCCGCCGGGCCCCGGGAGAACTCCGTGTGCGCCCGGGTCAGCGCCTCCTCGCACGCCTTGCGGTCGGACAGCCCGGCCCAGCCCCCCGCCTCCCGGAGGGCCAGGAGGGAGAGGAGTCGTGGTGAGCCCAGCGAGCGGGCGGCCCGGCGGCCCGCCTGGGCCGCCCGTACGGCCTCGCGGGAGCGCCCGCAGTCCCGGGCCAGGAAGGCCATGTTGCTGAAGGCGTGAGCCTC
The DNA here is from genome assembly GCF_044762985.1 of Streptomyces sp. NPDC096339. Classification (NCBI taxonomy): domain Bacteria; kingdom Bacillati; phylum Actinomycetota; class Actinomycetes; order Kitasatosporales; family Streptomycetaceae; genus Streptomyces; species Streptomyces sp. NPDC096339. The sequence continues at coordinate 5,493 of NZ_JBIWFI010000040.1, forward strand.
CAGGCCGGCGTCCCCCGACACCCGGGCCGTGGCGAGGGCCTCCGCGTAGTGCGAGCGGGCGTCGTCGAAGCGGCCGGAGTCGTGGGCCAGCCAGCCGACGGAGACGGCCAGTTCCCCGGCGCCCGCGTGCAGCCGGTCCTCGGTGGACTGCCGGGTGGCTCCCGCGTCGAGGAGCGCGTACGCGGTGCGCAGCGGCTCCGCGGCCCTGCGGTAGAGGGCGTCCGCGCCGTGCCGGTCGTCGAGCAGCCGGATCTGGCGGACGGCGTCCTCGACGGCGGCGGCCTCGGACTCACCGGCGCGGGCGGGGAACCGGCGGGTGTCGCCGAGCAGGGTGAGGCTGAGGGTCGCGGCCGCCACGGTCGCGGAGCCTCCCGCCATGAACGCGCGACGCAGCACGTCGCTCTCCTTGGATGGGGTGAGGGGGAAGAAGGGGTCGGGGTCGGGTTCGCGCTGTGCCGAGCGGCCGCGGACCGCCTCCCTGGGGGCGAAGCCGAGGTCGGCCAGGGCGCGGCCGGGGAACATGTGCAGGAAGACCCGCTCGTACGCGTAGTTGGGGCAGCGGATCTCGCCGGACTCGACCCGGCCGATGTAGCGGGCGTCGCAGGAAACCGTTTCGCCGATTTCCTTCGCGGCCCGGCGCACCAGCGCGGCGAACTCGGCCGGGGAGTGCTGCCCGCGCAGCCGCCGGAACGTGGAGTTGGGTGAGTGGGGGGACGCCGCCATGGACGTGGCCTCTCTGGCAAGGAACCCAGCGCCGGTGCTGTGACGTGTGAGGTGGGGCCCGGCGCGCATGAACGTACCGCCAGTGCCGGGTCGTTGATGCGGTGTTTGGCTACAAAACGGATATCTCACCCGCGATCCGCCATGAACTGCCATCCTTTGCGGCGTCTTGCCGCCGCACCCGTTGACGTTCCCGTGCGTTGAACCCATGCGGATACGGATCGAGGAGGGGTTCCCCTTGGTGGAGGGCGGCATGGAGAGCACTGGAACGAACACCGCGCCCGATCCCGGCCGGGCCCCGGCCCCGGGCCCGGTGCCGGCCCTGGATCTGGACCTGGTGACCGTGCCCGCCCGGCAGGGGCTGGAGGCGGTGGACATCATCCGCCGCGCCGCGAGTCCCGCCGGCGGGGTCGGGCCGGTCCTGCACGACGGGTCGGGCGACACCCTCGGCTTCCTCGTCCCGCCCGGCACCGCCGACGCCTGGGACCTGCCGGGCAGCGCGTGTACGCAGACCAACGGGCGCGGAGTGCGGTTCGGCGACGCGGTCTCGCCGACGGCCGGCGCCACGGGCTGGCTGCTCCCGCCGGAAGCCGTCGGGCCGGTCACCGATCCGGCGGTGCTGCGCGCGGCGCTCGGCGAGGCGGCCCGGCTGATCGAGGCCGCGGACAACTGCCGCTGACCGGCGACCGCCCCTGACCGGGGACAATGGTCTGGTGGCAGGCAAGGACAGAGGCAAGGGCAAGCAGCGCGGCGGACGCGGCGGCGCCGAGGCGGTCGTCGGGCAGGTGGACGGCGGCCGGGCGGAGCTGGAGCCGGACCGGGAGCGTCCGGGCGCCTGGACGCTGCTGATCGACGGGGCCCCGCAGTCACACGTGGACCTGGACGATCCCGAGTACCTGGACTTCGCGTACCAGCGGCGGATCGGCCACCTGATCGACCTCGTCGCGCCCGCCCGCCGGCCGCTGAACGTGGTGCACCTGGGCGGCGGGGCCTTCACCCTGGCCCGCTACACCGCCGCCTCCCGGCCCCGCTCCACCCAGCAGGTCGTGGAGATCGACGCCGCGCTGGTGGCCTTCGTACGGGAACACCTGCCGCTGGACCAGCAGGCGCGGATCCGGGTCCGGGCGGTGGACGCGCGGGCCGGGCTGGCCAAGGTGCCGGACGGCTGGGCGGACCTGGTGATCGCGGACGTGTTCAGCGGGGCGCGCACCCCGGCGCACCTGACGAGCGCCGAGTTCCTGGACGACGTACGCCGTGCCCTGGCGCCCACCGGGTGGTACGTGGCCAACCTCGCGGACGGCCCGCCGCTGGCGCACCTGCGGGGCCAGATCGCGACGGCCGCGTCGCGGTTCGCGGAGCTGGCGCTGGCCGCGGATCCGGTCGTGTGGCGGGGGAAGCGTTTCGGCAACGCCGTGCTGGTGGCCTCGGACCGGGAACTGCCGGTCGCCGAGTTCACCCGCCGGGTCGCGAGCGACCCGCACCCGGGGCGGGTCGAGCACGGCCGGGCCCTGGCGGACTTCGCGGGCGGAGCGGCTCCCGTCGCGGACGCCTCGGCGGTGGCCTCGCCGCAGCCGCCGCCGTCGGTCTTCCGCTAGGGCCGTTCTCCCGGACCCTGCCGGTCGAGTCCGCTTCGTCCGGCGATCACGTGGTCAGGGGTCGATGATCTCCACCGTCGGCGCGTGGTCGTGCCAGGTGCAGAACACCGACACCTCGCGGCCGTCCTTGGTGAAGGTGACCCGGATCCAGTAGTCCTGCTTCCACACCTGCATCCGCCAGCCGGCCGCGGGGGTCGCGGAGACCAGCTCGGCCGAGGAGGCTCCGAGGTTGAAGACGACCCGGCCGCCGGAGACGGGATAGGCCTGCACCTTGCCCGAGGCCTCCTCCGGTTTGGCCGCCCGGGGGGAGGCCGACGGCTTCGAGGACGGCTTGCCGGCGGAGGGATCGGGGGAGGGCCCTGCGGAGGACGGCGTCGCGGGGCCGGGCGCCGGGGACCCCGACGGGGAGGGCGACTGCTCCGGCAGCGACCGGTGGGTCGAGGAGGACAGCGGCTGGGCGGCGGCCAGCGGCACCGCGAGCGGCGGATCGTAGGCCGTGCCCGACATGACGGTGTGCACGCCCCACCACGACAGGGTCACCGCGGCCCCGGTCGCCAGCACCCATGCCATGGCATGTACAAATCCTCGTTGCATCAGGGCACATACTGCACCACCCGTCACAAGAGCGTCCCGACACCCCGGTGGGCCCCCCGAATGGGCTACGGTGCGGGCCATGGCAAGTGTGCTCGTGGTCGAGGACGACCAGTTCGTACGTTCCGCCCTCATCCGGCACCTGACCGAGGCCTCGCACACCGTGCGGAGCGTCGGCACCGCCCTGGAGGCCCTGCGCGAGGTCGCCCACAACCGCTTCGACGTGGTCATCCTCGACCTCGGGCTGCCCGACCTGGACGGGTCGGAGGCACTGAAGATGCTGCGGGGCATCACCGACGTGCCCGTGATCATCGCGACCGCGCGCGACGACGAGGCCGAGATCGTCCGGCTGCTCAACGACGGCGCCGACGACTACCTGACCAAACCTTTCTCCGTGGAACACCTCTCCGCCCGGATGGCCGCCGTCCTGCGCCGTTCCCGCGCGGCCACCGGCGCCGAACCGCCCTCGCGCGTGCTGCGCGTCGGCGGGCTCGCCATCGACCCGCTGCGCCGCCAGGCCGAGCTGGACGGGACCGTACTGGACCTCACCCGCCGGGAGTTCGACCTGCTCACCTTCCTCGCCGGGCGGCCCGGGGTGGTCGTGGCCCGGCGCGAACTGCTCGCCGAGGTCTGGCAGCAGTCGTACGGGGACGACCAGACCATCGACGTCCACCTGTCCTGGCTGCGCCGCAAACTCGGCGAGACCGCCGCCCGGCCCCGCTACCTGCACACCCTGCGGGGCGTCGGGGTCAAGCTGGAGCCGCCGCAGTGAGGAGGCCCCTGTGAGGTGGGCGCTGGTCAAGGTGTGCCTCGCGGTCACCGCCATGGTGGTCGTGGCCTTCGCGGTGCCGCTCGGGCTCGTCGTCCAGGAAATGGCGAGCGACCGGGCCTTCTCCAACGCCGAACGGCAGGCCGCCACCATCGGACCCACCCTGTCCATCACCACCGACCCGGTGCAGCTGAGCAAGGCCGTGGAGTCCACGCAGATGGGCGCGGCCCGGCGGATGGCCGTCCACGTGCCCGCGATCGGCGGCGGCACCCCGGTGGAGATCGGCGGGGGCTGGGCCGGTGAACAGGCCGTCGCGGCGACCCGGCGGCTCGGGCGGGCCACGACGGCCTCCGTGGCGGGCGGGGGCTCGGCGCTGCTCCAGCCCACCGCCCTCGGCTCGGGGGACATCGCCGTGGTGGAGATCTTCGTACCGGAGAACGAGGTCAGCAACGGCGTCACCACGGCGTGGGCGATCCTCGCGGGCGTCGCCCTCGCGCTGATCGTCGGCTCGGTGGCGGTCGCCGACCGGCTCGGCGTCCGCCTGGTCCGGCCCGCCGAGCGGCTCGCGGACGCCGCCCACCAGCTCGGCGAGGGCAAGCTCGGCGCGCGGGTCCCCGAGGCCGGGCCGAAGGAACTGCGCTCGGCGGCCGTCGCGTTCAACGCGATGGCGGACCAGGTGGTGGAACTCCTCGCCAACGAACGGGAGCTGGCCGCCGACCTCTCGCACCGGCTGCGGACGCCGCTGACGGTGCTGCGGCTCAACACGGCCTCGCTCGGGGACGGTCCGGCCGCCGAGCAGACCCGGGCGGCGGTGGAGCAGCTGGAGCGCGAGGTCGACACCATCATCCGCACGGCCCGGGAACAGCGCCCCGCTACCGGGCTCGCCGGGGCGGGCGTGAACGCGGGGTGCGACGCCTCCGAGGTGATCCGGGACCGGATGGCCTTCTGGTCGGCGCTCGCGGAGGACGAGGGGCGCGAGGTGCGGCTCGCGGGTGTGGACCGTACGGTGCGCATCCCCGTGGCCCGGCCCGAACTGGCCGCCGCCCTCGACGCCATGCTCGGCAACGTCTTCCGGCACACCCCCGAGGGCACCCCCTTCGCGGTGGACGTCCACGACGCGGGCGACGCGGTCATCGTGCTGGTCTCCGACGCGGGCCCCGGCATCGACGACCCGGACGCGGCGCTGCGGCGCGGCAACGACGGCGCCCGCGACGGCTCCACCGGCCTCGGCCTGGACATCGTGCGCCGGGTCGCGGAGTCGACCGGCGGCGACGTGCGGCTGGGCCGCTCGGTGCTCGGCGGGACCGAGGTGCGGGTCTGGATCGGCCTGGACGGCCGCGACGGCGGCCGGGGCGGTGCGGGCGGCGTGCGGGTGCGGGGCGGCCGGCGCAAGCGGCGGGGACAAGCGAAACGACCGGGGGACAAGGGCGGCAACCAGGGACAAGCGAAGTAACCGGGGGCGCGCCTTGCGGGCGGTATGTCCGCATATCGATACCGTCCGGTCCATGGACACCCTCATCTTCGGCGGCCTCCTCGCCACACTGGTCGCCCTGTACCGGGAGTCGTCCCGGACGGTCGTGCTCGGGGCGTGGTGGGTCATGCTGATCGCCGCGATCCTGCTGATGGCGCACCACATCACCAGCAGCCTCGCCCTGAACCTGAGTTACTGACCATGACCGCGATGCACACGCTGCTGCCGGAGACCGCGCCGACCACCGGCCTGCTCGGCCGGGTCCAGTACTGGTTCGCCTGCTTCTTCGCCGTCGGCTGGACGGGGGTCGTCTGCGGCGGCCTCTACTACCAGTTCGGGCTGTGGGAGTACCCCTGCCCGCTCTGCATCGTGCAGCGGATGTTCATGCTGCTGGCCGCGATGGGCGCGGCGTACGTCGTCCGCACGGCGATGTCGCACGGCGTGCTGTCCGGTCGCGACTACATGACGGGCTGGGGCCTGTCCCTGGTCGCGGTGATCGCCGGCTCCTTCGCCTCCTGGCGGCAGACGACGCTGCACGTCCTTCCGGGGGACAAGGGGTACGGGAGCGAGGTCTTCGGGCTGCACCTGTACGTGTGGGCGTGGATCCTCTTCCAGGCCTCGGTGGTCGCCGTCGGCATCGTCATGGCCTTCGCCCACACGACGGCGGCCCGCACCGTCCCGGCGAACGTCCCCGGACCGCTGCGGACGGCCGGAACCTTCGCACTGGCCTTCCTCGGCCTCGTCATCGTCGTCAACATCGTGGCCGTCTTCTTCGAAGAGGGATTCCACTGGTTCCTGCCGGACGACCCGACCCGCTACCGGTTCTTCCACGACGTGGGGATGCCCGACTAGTCGATCTTCCGTACGGAATGCCGTGCGCGCTGGTTGAGTTGGACCCGGCATGCCACTTCGGCACGCCCCGCACCAGCTCATCGCGCTCGATTGGAAAACCGATATGCGTTACGCAGTCCTCGGCACCGGAATCGTCGGCCGCACCGTGGCCGCCCGGCTCGTCTCCCTGGGGCACGAGGTGGTCATCGGCACCCGCGACCCCGAGTCCACCCAGGCCCGCGCCGAGTGGGCCGACTGGCACGCGGGGCAGCCCGAGGTCGGGCTGCGCTCCTTCCCGGAGGCGGCCGGGTACGGCGAGGTCCTGGTCAACGCCACCGGCGGGCAGGCAAGCATCGCGGCCCTGACGGAGGCGGACGCCGCGCAGCTCGACGGCAAGATCCTGATCGACATCGCGAACCCGCTGGACTTCTCCCAGGGCTTCCCGCCGTTCCTCGACCCGGTGAACACCGACAGCCTCGGCGAGCTGATCCAGCGCACCTTCCCGGGGCTGCGGGTGGTCAAGACCCTCAACACGATGAACTGCCAGATCATGGTCGACCCGACCCGCGTCGCCGGGGACCACAACGTCTTCCTCTCGGGCGAGGACGCGGACGCGAAGAAGGCCGTACGCGAGCTGCTCTCCTCCTTCGGCTGGGAGGACGAGAGCATCCTCGACCTCGGCGGCATCGAGACGGCCCGGGGCACGGAGATGCTCCTGCCCGTCTGGCTCCGGCTGATGGGCTCGCTGGGCCACTCCGACTTCAACTTCCACATCCAGGGCGCGCACCCGAAGGCGTAGGCCCGGGGGCACCCGGACGGTGGCCGCCCGGACGGTGGCCGAGATGTTGCCGGGCCGGGCGGCCGCGCCGAACGTGGGCCTGACGGAAGGAGTCAGGCATGAGAGTCATGCTCAGGGCCCACATCGACACGGCCGCAGGCAACGAGGCGATCAAGAGCGGGGCCCTGCCCCAGGCGATCAAGAAGCTGATGGACACGGTCAAGCCGGAGGCGGCCTACTTCGGCCTGCACGAGGGCGTCCGGTCCTGCTGGATGGTCTTCGAGCTGGAGGACAGCTGGCGCCTGCCGCCCCTGTTCGAGGACATGTTCATGCAGTTCAACGCCGAGATCGAGGTCGGCCCCGTCATGAACGCCGAGGAGCTCGCGAAGGGGCTGGCGGCGATGTCGTCCACGCCCTGACCGCGCGTGTCACGGTGAATGCCGGGATGTGGGAAGCAGCCACCTCCCGGCCACCACCAGCAGGGCGATCGGGACGACGATCCGGTACCAGAGGGGGGCGTCGAGGAAGATCGACCCCAGCACCCCCAGCGGTACGAGCGCCAGCGCGCCCGCGAGGATCCACCCGGCCACCGCGAGCGGCCGGGTCCGGCCGCCCTGGTACTCCTCGGGGTGGCGCAGCAGCCACCAGCCGGCCCACAGCCCGAAGAGGCCGCCCGCCGCGAGCGCGAGGCCGAAGGCGATGCCCCAGCGGGAGTCGCCGTCAGGGTCCGCCCCGGTCGCCTGGGTGACGGCCTGCCGCGACACCGCGGTGATCTCGCCCCGCCAGACGCGGGCGGTGACCCGGTCACCCTTGCGCAGCCGGTAGGCGAGGGGCTGCCCTCCGAAGAAGTGGACACGGACGCGACCGTCCTCGTTGGTGAGGGAGGCCCGGTAGCCCGACGATCGGCCGCCGCTCGCCTCGGCATCGACCACCGTGTACGGGATCTCGCGCAGGCAGTCCTCGTCCGGGAGCGGAGCGGCCGTCGGGCAGGGCCGGGCCGCGGCGTAGGCCCGTTCCTCCGCGAGCGTGACCGGGATCCCGACGAGGACGGCGGCGGCCAGGGCCAGGCAGACCAGCCCGCCGAGCAGCGCCAGGGCGCCCAGCCGGCGGGGGCGGGGCGGACGCGCGGAACGCTTGGAACGGCGCACGGATCCCCCCCCGGAGCGGCCAGGCGGCCGGACCCCCGGCCGCACCCGTGGCCACGATAGGCCCGGGCGCGGCCGGGGAGGCGTCAAGAGCGCGACAAGAAACCGGACTTGGCCAGGCGGGCGTACCAGTGGGCGCTGGAGCGCGGTGTCCGGGTCTGGGTCTCGTAGTCGACGTGGACGATGCCGAAGCGCTTGCCGTAGCCGTAGGACCATTCGAAGTTGTCCATCAGCGACCACAGGAAGTAGCCCTCCACCGGGGCACCGTCCGCCAGCGCCCGGTGGACCTCGGCCAGGTGGGCCTCCAGATAGCCGATGCGGGCCGGGTCGTGCAGCGCGGGGCCGTACGCCGCGCCGTTCTCGGTGACCAGGAGCGGCACGCCGGGGGCTTCGCGGGCGCAGTGCGTGAGGAGGTCGTAGAGGCCCGTCGGATCCACCGACCAGCCCATGTCGGTCCGCTCGCCCGGGGGTTGGTGGAAGGCCACCCCCTCCGCGCCCGGCCAGGGGGAGTGCTCCCCGCCGCCGTGGCCGTCCTCGCGCGGGCCGGGCGCGCCGTCTGGGGCCGCCGAGACCAGCGCCGGGGTGTAGTAGTTCACGCCCAGGAAGCCGAGCGGCCGGTGGATCAGCGCCTCGTCGCCGGGGCGGACGAAGGACCAGTCCGTCAGGGCGGCGGTGTCCGCGAGGAGGTCCTGCGGATAGGCACCGTGCAGCAGCGGGCCGGTGAAGATCCGGTTGGCCAGGGCGTCGATGCGGCGCACGGCGTCCGCGTCGGCCGCCGAGCCGGTCAGCGGCCGTACCGCGCTCAGGTTGAGCGCGATGCCCGTCCGCGCCGACGCGGGCAGCGCGGCGGCGGCCAGACCGTGCGCCAGGTTCAGGTGGTGGGCTGCGCGCAGCGAGTCCGCGGGGGAGGTCCGGCCCGGGGCGTGGACCCCGGAGGCGTAGCCGAGGAAGGCGCTGCACCAGGGCTCGTTGAGGGTGGTCCACAGCTCCACCCGGTCGCCCAGAGCCGCCGAGACCAGGGAGGCGTACTCCGCGAAGGCGTACGCCGTCTCCCGCTCGGGCCAGCCCCCCGCGCTTTCCAGTTCCTGAGGCAGGTCCCAGTGGTACAGGGTCACGCACGGCTTGATCCCGTACGAGAGCAGCTCGTCGACGAGCGCGTCGTAGAAGCCGATCCCGCCGGCCAGCACCCGCGGCCAGGACACCGAGAACCGGTAGGCACCCAGCCCCAGTCCGGCCATCAGCCGCACGTCCTCGCGCCACAGCCGGTGGTGGTCCACGGCCACCTCGCCCGTGTGGCCGCCGTACACCTTGCCCGGCGTGGCGCAGAAGGTGTCCCAGATGGACGGCCCGCGCAGCCCGGCCGCCCCCTCGATCTGGAAGGCCGCGGTGGCCGTGCCCCACAGGAACCCCTCGGGGAAACGGACGCCTTCCATCGGCACACTCGGCACAGTCGTCATCCTTTGACCGCTCCCTGCATGATGCCGCCGACGATCCGGCGGCCGAAGACGAGGAACACCAGCAGAAGCGGGAGCGTGCCCAGCAGCGCACCCGCCATGATCACCGACTGGTCGGGGATGTAGCCCCGGCCCAGCCCGGTCAGGGCCACCTGCACCGTCGGGCTGCCGTTCTGGGTCAGCGCGACGATCGGCCAGAAGAAGTCGTTCCAGGCCATGACGAAGGTCAGCATGGCCAGCACCGCCATCGCCGGCCGGGCCGCCGGGAACACCACGTGCCACACGATCCGCAGCGAGTGCGCCCCGTCCATGCGGGCCGCCTCCACCAGTTCCGACGGCAGCGCCCGGGTCAGGTACTGCCGCATGAAGAACACCCCGAACGCGGAGACCAGGGTCGGCAGGACCACGGCCTGGAGCCGGTCGGTCCACGACAGCCGTGCGATCAGCATGTACAGCGGGACCACGCTCAGCTGCGGCGGGATCAGCATCGTGCCGACCACCAGCGACATCAGCAGCCGGCGGCCCCGGAAGCGGAGCTTGGCGAAGGCGAAGCCCGCCAGGGTGGAGAACAGCACCGTACCGGCCGCCACCGTGCCCGCCACGATCACCGTGTTGAGCAGGGCCGTGCCCATGTTCGCGTCGGTCCAGGCGACCCGGAGGTTGCGCCCCAGGTTCCCGCCGAACCAGAACGGCGGCGGGGTCTGCGCGAGACGCGTACTGCTCCTGGAGGCCGCGATCGCCGTCCACACGAGGGGGAAGAGCGAGCCGACGGTGAACAGGGCGAGGACCGCGTACGCGAACCGGCCCGCGCGCAGGGACCTCATCGGGACGCCTCCCGTCCGCGCAGCAGCCGCGCCGCGCCCGCGACGACCAGCAGGATCAGGAACATCGCCCATGCGATCGCCGAGGCCCGCCCCAGGTGAAGGTTCACCCAGCCCTGCTCGTACAGGTACAGCCCGAGTGTCTGGAACTGGTGGTCCGAGCCGCCCGTCGCGCCCGCCCCGCCGTTGAACAGCAGCGGCTCGCCGAAGAGCTGCGTCGCCCCGATCGTCGACACCACGCAGGTGAAGAAGATCGTCGGACGGAGCGAGGGCACGGTCACGTGGACGAACTGCTGCCACCGGGAGGCCCCGTCCAGGGCCGCCGACTCGTACAGTTCGCCCGGCACGGCCTGCATGGCCGCCAGGTAGATCAGCGCGTTGTAGCCGGTCCACCGCCAGATCACGATGGCGGACACCGCCAGCTGCGAGGCGAAGGTGCCGTTCTGCCAGTCCACCGGCCCGAAACCGAGCGCCGACAGCGCCCAGTTGACCATCCCGTAGTCCCGGCCGAAGAGCAGTACGAAGACCAGCGTGGCCGCCGCCACCGAGGTCGCGTACGGGGTGAGCATCGCGACCCGGAAGAAGGTCGAGCCGCGCAGCCTGTGGTTGAGGAGGTGGGCCACTCCGAGCGCGATCGCCAGCTGCGGCACCGTGGACAGCAGCCCGATGGTGACGGTGTTGCGCAGCGCGTTCCAGAAGAACTCGTCGTCCCAGAGGCGGGTGAAGTTCCGCAGTCCCACCCACGTCATCGAATCGGGATCGGTCAGCTCCACCTGGTGCAGCGCCGCCCAGCCCGTGTACAGCAGCGGGAACAGCCCGAAGGCGGCGAAGAAGAGGAAGAAGGGCGCCACGAAGGCGTACGGGCTCCAGCGCACGTCCCACCGGTGGCGGCGGCTCCTCGCGGGGCGGCGGGAGGGGACGGCGGCGGCCACCAGCACGGTCTGGTCACTCACCGGCCCACCACCCCCGAAACGTGCGCCTGCCCCCGCCGGCCCCGACGGCACGCCCCCGCCCCAGGTCGCGCCTCGGCCCGGTCCCCGGGCCCTGCCCCGTGCCGGTCCCCGGGCCCTGCCCCGTGCCGGGCCCCGGGCCCTGCCCCGTGCCGGGCCCCGTGCCGGGCCCCGTGCCGGGCCCCGTGCCGGGCCCCGGGCCAGACCGGGGCCCGCGCCCCAGGCCGGTCTTCGGGCTGCGCCCCGGGCGGGGGCACGGCCCGTGCCGTGGGCTGTGCCCCGGGCAGCCGCGCCCCGGGCCGGGCTTCGCGCTGGGCCCCGGGCCGGCCCACGGCCCGCGGTCCAGGCCGCGCCACCCGCCCGTTCACTGGGCCAACGCGTTGTCGATGGCCTTCACCGCGGCCTCCCAGCCCTCCTGCGGGCTGCGGCCCTTCTGGTCGACCTGGAGCATCCCGATGTCCGCCAGGTTCTGCGCGATCACCAGGTCCTTCGGGCCGACCGCCGCCACCGGCACCCCCTGCGCCGCCTTCGCGAAGATCTCGCCGATCGGGGCCCCGCCGAAGTACTCGTGCTTCGCGCCCGACACGGAGGGGAGCGTGTACGCCGCGCTCGCGCTCGGGAAACTGCCCCGCTTCTCGAAGAGCTTTGCCTGCTGCGCCGGGGCCGTCAGCCAGGCCGCCAGCTTCGCGGCCTCCTCGGCGTGCTTGCCCACCTTCGGCACCACCAGGAAGGAGCCGCCCCAGTTGCTCGGCTTCGGCGCCTGCGCCACGTCCCACTTGTCCTTGCCGGCCGGGCCCGCCTTGTCCTGGATGTAGCCCAGCATCCAGGCCGGGCAGGAGATCGTGGCGAAGGATCCGTTCGCGAAGCCCTGGTCCCAGGCCGGGGTGAACTGCTGGAGCTTCGCGCTCAGCCCCTCCGTGGCGAAGGACGCCGCCAGGTCGAAGGCACCGCGCACCGCCGGGTTGGTCTTGTGGACGACCTTGCCCTGGTCGTCGTAGAACCGCTGCGCTCCGCTGCCGGTCACCGCCGCCATCACGCCCGAGGCCGAGTCCACGAAGGCCTTCCCCTCCCCGGCCTTCGCCTTGTAGGCCTTGCCGGCCTCCAGGTACTTGCTCCAGTCGCCCGCCCACAGCGCACCGACCGCCGCCCGGTCCGTGGGCAGCCCGGCCGCCTCGAAGAGGTCCTTGCGGTAGCAGATGCCCTGCGGGCCGATGTCGGTGCCGAGACCCACCGTGGCCCCGCCCTTGGCCGCGCTCGCCGTGCCCTGCGCCCACTTCCACGGCAGGTACGCCGACTTGTCCACGCCTGGCGCCTTGCCCAGGTCGACCAGCTTGTCGGCCTGGGTGGCGGTGATCTCGGCGATGTTGTTGACCTCGACGGCCTGGATGTCCGCGAGCCCGCTGCCCGTGCCCAGGTGGGTGAGGAGCTGCGGGTAGTAGTTCTCGTTCCGCTCGATGGAGGTCTGCTCGATGCGGATCCCGGGATGCTGCGCCATGTACTCGTCGTAGAGCCCGGCCTCCTGGAGGCCGAAGGCCCCGAAGACCCCGACGGTGAGGGTGGTCTTCGCCTTCCCGTCGCCGGACGGGGCGCCGGTAGCGGACGGCTCGGCGGGATCCTCCGCGCACCCCGCGAGGAGCAGGGCGGCCGCGCCGATCAGACCGGCGGTGGTGACAAGGGCTCTTCGGGCTCGCATCGGGGTCCTCCATGGGGGACGGAACGTGCCGGATGTCGCGTGGCGTCGGTTGTTCCGTGCCACAGTGTGGGAGCGCTCCCACGGTCGTCAAGAGGTAGATTCACATCCGGGAGGAAGCCATGAACGGGCAAGCGCGCGGTGGGGGACGGCCGACCCTTGAGGAGGTCGCGGCGCGGGCCGGAGTCGGCCGGGGCACGGTCTCCCGGGTGATCAACGGATCTTCCAAGGTCAGCGAGGGGACCAGGGCCGCCGTCGAACGGGCGGTCGCCGAGCTGGGGTACGTGCCCAACCGCGCCGCCAGGGCCCTCGCGGCCAACCGGACCGACGCCATCGCGCTCGTGATCCCCGAGCCCGAATCCCGCTTCTTCGCCGAGCCGTACTTCTCCGACGTGGTCCGCGGAGTCGGCGCGGCCCTCGCCGAGACCGACGTCCAGCTGGTGCTCACCCTCGCCGGTGGCGACCGCGAGCGCCGCCGCCTCGCCCAGTACCTGTCCGGGCACCGCGTCGACGGGGTGCTGCTCGTCTCCGTCCACGCGGGCGACCCGCTGCCGGAGATGCTGGCCGAGCTCGGCATCCCGACGGTGATCAGCGGTCGCCGCTCCGCCGACGAGCCGCTGCCGTGCGTGGACTCCGACAACCTGGCGGGCGCCGCCGAGGCCGTACGCCACCTCCTCGGCCGGGGTCGGCGGGAGACAGCCGTGATCACCGGCCCACTGGACGTGTACGGCGCCCAGTGCCGCCTCGACGGCTACCGGCAGGCCCTGGAGGCCGCCGGGCGGCCCGTGGACGAGCGGCTGGTCGCGATCGGTGACTTCACCGAGGAAGGCGGCCGGCGGGCCATGCGCGAGCTGCTGGAGCGCCGCCCCGCACTGGACGCGGTCTTCGCGTGCTCGGACGTCATGGCGGCCGGCGCGCGCCGGGAGCTGCGCGCGGCCGGGCGCCGGATCCCGCAGGACGTGGCACTGGTCGGCTTCGACGACTCGGTGGTGGCCCGGCACATGGACCCGCCCCTGACGAGCGTCCGCCAGCCGATCGAGGAGATGGGCCGGACGATGGCGCGGATGCTGCTGGACCGGATCGGCGGGGAGGGCGAAGGGGCCACGGGCGTGGTCCTGCCGAACCGACTCGTGGTCCGGGACTCCTCGTAGGGCTCCCGGCCGGCTCCGGAACACGCAGAAGGCCCGGTCCGCTTTCGCGGACCGGGCCTTCTCGCAGGGTGAGTGACGGGACTTGAACCCGCGGCCACCTGGACCACAACCAGGTGCTCTACCAACTGAGCTACACCCACCATGTCCGGTCGGGGAAACCGACCGGCCGAAGAAAAGGGTACAGGGTCCGGGAGGGTGCTCGCTCCCCCCTTGTTCCGCGCCCGGCTCCGGTGTGGCTATTCGCCGCTCACCACGTGCTTCGCGGCGATGGCCCGCGCGGTGTCGGTGTCGGGCCCGGGCTGGGGCACGAAGACCGCCTCCCGGTAGTAGCGCAGCTCGGCGATGGACTCCCTGATGTCCGCGAGCGCCCGGTGGTTGCCGTTCTTCGGCGGGCTGTTGAAGTAGGCCCGCGGGTACCAGCGGCGCGCCAGCTCCTTGATCGAGGACACGTCCACGATCCGGTAGTGCAGGTGGCCCTCCAGCGCGGGCATGTCGCGCAGCAGGAAACCGCGGTCGGTGCCGACCGTGTTCCCGCAGAGCGGCGCCTTGCGGGGTTCCTTCACGTGCTCCCGTACGTAGGCCAGGACCTGCGCCTCGGCGTCCGCGAGAGTGGTCCCGCCGGCCAGCTCTTCGAGCAGTCCGGACGAGGTGTGCATCTCGCGCACCACGTCGGGCATGGTCTCCAGGGCGCGGTCCGGCGGGCGGATCACGATGTCCACGCCTTCGCCGAGCACGTTGAGCTCCGAGTCGGTGACCAGTGCGGCCACCTCGATAAGTGCGTCGTCCGTCAACGAGAGCCCGGTCATCTCGCAGTCGATCCACACCATGCGATCGTTCATGTGTCCCACCTTATGCGGTTGCCCGGGGCTCCGGTGGTGTCCGGCGGGTCGTACGCGGAAGGTCCCCCACCGGTGGTGACCGGTGGGGGACCTTCCATGCCGTACCCGTTGTGAGGGTTACGCGTGTTCGCGCAGGACCCGGCCCGGAGCGTAGAGCTCCGTCACCGTCGGGCCCGTCGCGGCCAGGGCCGCCGCGGCCCGCTGGGGCTGCGGGGTGCGCTGGTGCGGCACCGGGGCGGACTGGATGTCGGACACCTGGGCCACGTCGGACTGCGGACGGCGTGCCCGGTAGGCCGAGCGGTAGGCGGCCGGGGAGGACCCCAGCTGCCTGCGGAAGTGACCGCGCAGGGCGACCGGCGACCGGAACCCGCAGCGCCCGGCGACCTCGTCGACCGAGTAGTCGGAGGTCTCCAGCAGCCGCTGTGCCTGGAGCACCCGCTGGGTGATCAGCCACTGCAGCGGCGCGCTGCCGGTCAGCGAGCGGAACCGCCGGTCGAAGGTGCGCCTGCTCATGTAGGCGCGGGCCGCCAGGGTCTCCACGTCGAACTGCTCGTGGAGGTGCTCCAGCGCCCAGGCGACGACCTCGGCCAGCGGGTCGGCGCCGATCTCCTCCGGCAGCGACCGGTCGAGGTAGCGCTCCTGGCCGCCGGTGCGGCGCGGCGGCACGACGAGCCGGCGGGCCAGTGCCCCGGCCGCCTCGCTGCCGTGGTCCGTGCGCACGATGTGCAGGCACAGGTCGATTCCGGCCGCGGTGCCCGCGGACGTGAGCACGTCGCCGTCGTCGACGAACAGCTCGCGCGGATCGACGTGGACGGACGGGTACCGCTTGGCCAGCGTCGGCGCGTACATCCAGTGCGTCGTCGCGGGCCGACCGTCGAGCAGACCGGCGGCGGCGAGCACGAAGGCCCCCGTGCACAGTCCGACGATCCGGGCGCCCTCCTCGTGCGCCAGACGCAGTGCGTCGAGCGCCTCCGGAGGCGGCGGTGAAGTGATGGAACGCCACGCGGGCACGACGACCGTGCCTGCCCGGGCGATCGCCTCCAACCCGTACGGCGCGGTCAGTTCGAGTCCGCCGGTGGTCCGCAGCGGACCGTCCTCCCCGGCGCACACGAGCAGTCGATAGCGTGGAACTCCCGCGTCCTGCCGGTCAATGCCGAACACGGAAAGTGGAATGGAGCTCTCGAAGATCGGCCCGCCGCTGAACAGCAGCACCGCGACGATCTCCCTGCGGCGACGCCCCGCGAGCTTCCGTCCCGCGTCAGCGATGACTGCGGTGGAATCCTGGCTCATGGCGCTAAGCCCCCCTTGGGTGTCGCGACTCCTTGGTCTGGTCGCACCTGCACGTTTCCCCTCGGCCTTGCACGTGGATCCCCCGCCGTAAATACATGATCGAATCTACTGCGTCCCGTGGTGTCGGCGTGACAAGTTCAGCACGCAGCGCTATGTCGACTTCTCAACTTGGCGAAAAGCATTCGATCAGGAAGCGTTCCACTCCGCTACCTGTACGGCGGCCGTTGCGGGCGCTCGTGGCCAGTACGCATGGGGTCTTGACGCCTCGTTGACCCTGTAGTCCCTGGTGGTGGGGGGGTTGGGGAGACATTCCGACAAGGAAGCGGTCTTGCCGGGAAGTTGGCTGAAAACATGCGGGTGTGGGTGTGCGAATCAGTCAGTCCTGCGGGTCCGGGGGCTCGGAAGCGCCGCAGCCGCGACGTCCACCGGCCGCTGCGCGGGGGCGCCGGCGGCGGTGCGCGGGCGGAAGGTACTCCTCCGACAGCACCCGCGCGGCGGCCCGCTCCGTCCGTTCCGAGTGGCGCAGCAGCACCCGGCACGCGGCCGTGACGGCGAGCAGCCCGAGGGTGGCGACCGCGGCCCCGCCGAAGGAGGTCCCGTAGACGACGAGGACCACGGGGACGAGCAGGCAGCTGAAGGCGGCCCAGCGCACGACGTCACCCGCGGGGTCGTCGTGGTGCCGTCCGGCGGAGTGCACGGACGGGTGAAGTGGGGGACGGGGGGACGGGGCGGACTGGGTCGGCTGAGCGGGCTGGACGGGCTGGACGGGGTGAACCGGACGGCCGGACACGGCGTACTCCCTGCGGGCTCGTACCTGAAGGTCGGACGCCTGACCAACGCCGCGCGGCGGGCCTCGGTCACTGCGCGCACGGGTGGCGAAGGGCCGACCTCGTCACTGGCTGTAGGGGGCAGCCGCCATTGCCAAGGAGCGCTCACTCCGGCATGCTCCCTGGGACGCTCTCCAAGGGCGGCAAGCCCTGTGCAGGACAGGAGTGTCGCCGTACCCTGGTGGGTATGGGCTTGGGAAGATGCTTCCCGGACAGAGCTCCGTCACACTGCGTCGCCAAATTCCCCTGTTGCTTCCTCCAAGGACCTCTTCGCCGAGACACCCATGGCCGGTCACGACTTCTCCGAACCCGCGGACCGCAAGCGCAAGCGGCTCGCCGACCCCGCGTCGGCCGCCGAGCTGCGCCCGGCGGAACAGCCGCGCCTTGCCTGCGACCCGGCCTTCCGGCACGGGGTCGTTGTGGGATTCGACGGATCCACTTCCAGTGAGCGCGCCCTGGCGTACGCGATCGGCATGGCCCGCCGCTCCGGATCCGGTCTGATCATCGTCCATGTCGCCAACCGGCTGCCCACGACCGTGTGGGCCGGCTGCGAGCCCCCGGTCTTCGTCGACGTGCCGGACCACCGCACCGAGGTGCTCGGACTGGAGCTGGCCTGCGCGGACTATCTGGCCGAAGTGCCGTGGATCCTCGTCGAGCGCGGTGGTGACATCTGCCACGAACTGGAGGAGGTCGGCCGGGAGTATTCGGCCGACGCCATCGTGGTGGGTTCGACGCACGGGATCGTGGGCCGGATCTTCGGCTCCGTGGCCGGCCGACTGGCCAAACGCGCGCAGCGACCGGTCGTCGTCATTCCCTGACCGCATCGAGGGCGACCGTCCGGTTGCTCAGCGTTGTCATCTCGTGACCATTTGTTAAGGCGCTTGTGCGGTTGTGCACCCGTGTAAAGGGTAGATAAGTGCTGCTGGGACGCAGCAAACAACTGCAGATCGAAGGGAGCCCGCCGTGGACAATGGTGTCTCTGCGGGAAGCACGGCCTCGACTTCGACCCTGGGGAACATCGCCCTGGGTCTGACCCTTCTCGCATTCGGTATCGGCCACACCGGCGTCATCGACGGCGTGACCGCTGCCAGTTCCGTGTCGCTCGCGATGTACGTCGGCGGCGTCGCCCTCTTCCTCCTCGGACTCCTGGAGTTCCGCGGCGGCAACGGATCCAACGGCACCGCCTTCGCGGGCCTCGGCATCTTCTGGTTCACCTGGGCCAAGGGCGCGGGCGCTGCGGCTTCCGGTGAAGCCGCCGGAACGTTTCTTGTCCTCTTCGCCCTGCTCGCGCTGACCCTCACGGTCGCAGCCGCGAGCGGTCTGTTCAGCCAGGGCGTCTACGCCCTGCTCACCCTGTCCCTCGTCCTGCTGGCGATATCCGCCTTCGCGGACAGCGGCGGCCTGGCCAAGGCCGGCGGCTGGGTCGCGGCCGTCTCCGGCCTGCTGGCCTGGTACGGGGCCACGGCGGCCCTGGCCAACTGGCCGATGGCCCTCGGCAAGGCGGGCAGGGGCGCGGTCGCCGCGAGCTGAACCGCTCCAAGAAGGGGAGAACCCCCGTGCGCGGTGCGCACGGGGGTTCTTTCACGTGTTCCGGCCGGAACGACTACTCGACGGTGACCGACTTCGCCAGGTTGCGCGGCTTGTCGATGTCGCGGCCCATGGCCAGGGCCGTGTGGTACGCCAGCAGCTGGAGCGGGATGCCCATCAGGATCGGGTCCAGCTCGTCCTCGTTCTTCGGGACCACGATGGTGTGGTCCGCCTTCTCCTGCTCGCGGTGGGCGACCGCGAGGATCCGGCCGCTGCGGGCCTTGATCTCCTCCAGCGCCGCGCGGTTCTTCTCCAGCAGGTCGTCGTCGGGGACGATCGCGACCGTCGGGAGGGAGGGCTCGATCAGGGCGAGGGGGCCGTGCTTGAGCTCGGAGGCGGGGTAGGCCTCGGCGTGGATGTAGGAGATCTCCTTGAGCTTCAGGGAGGCCTCCAGGGCCACCGGGTAGCCGCGCACCCGGCCGATGAACATCATCGACTTGGCCTCGGCGAACTCGGCCGCCAGCTTCTTGATGTCCTCTTCGCCCTCGAGGATCTCCTGGATCTGCGCGGGCAGCTTGCGCAGGCCCTCGATGATCCGCTTGCCGTCGGTGACGGAGAGGTCGCGGATGCGGCCCAGGTGGACGGCGAGGAGGGCGAAGGCCACGACCGTGTTGGTGAAGCACTTGGTGGACACGACGCAGACCTCGGGGCCGGCGTGCACGTACACGCCGCCGTCGGCCTCGCGGGCGATGGCCGAGCCGACCACGTTGACGACGCCGAGGACGCGGGCGCCCTTGCGCTTGAGCTCCTGGACGGCGGCGAGCACGTCGTACGTCTCACCGGACTGGGAGACGGCGATGTAGAGGGTGTCGGGGTCCACGACCGGGTTGCGGTAGCGGAACTCGGAGGCCGGCTCGGCGTCCGCGGGGATGCGGGCCATGCCCTCGATGAGGCCGGCGCCGATGAGACCCGCGTGGTACGAGGTGCCGCAGCCCAGGATCTTGACCCGGCGGATGCCGCGCGCCTCGCGCGGGTCCAGGTTCAGGCCGCCCAGGTGGACGGTGTTGAAGCGGTCGTCGATCCGGCCGCGCAGCACGCGGTCGACCGCGTCGGGCTGCTCGGAGATCTCCTTGTGCATGTAGGTGTCGTGACCGCCCATGTCGTACGAGGCGGCCTCCCACTCCACGGTCTCCGGGGTGGAGGTCGTGGTCGCGCCGGAGGTGGTGTAGGTGCGGAAGTCGTCGGCCTTCAGGGTGGCCATCTCGCCGTCGTCGAGGGTGACGATCTGGCGGGTGTGGGCGACCAGCGCGGCGACGTCCGAGGCGACGAACATCTCCTTCTCGCCGATGCCCAGGACCACCGGGGAGCCGTTGCGGGCGACGACGATGCGGTCGGCGAAGTCGGCGTGCATGACGGCGATGCCGTAGGTGCCCTCGATGGCCTTGACGGCCTCGCGGACCTTCTCCTCCAGGGAGTCGGCCGCGGAGCGGGCGATCAGGTGGACGATGACCTCGGTGTCGGTCTCCGAGACGAAGACGACGCCCTCGGCCTCCAGCTTCGCGCGCAGCTCGGAGGCGTTGTCGACGATGCCGTTGTGGACGACGGCGACCTTGTTCTCGGCGTCGAGGTGCGGGTGCGAGTTGATGTCGCTCGGGGCGCCGTGCGTGGCCCAGCGGGTGTGGGCGATGCCGGTGGTGCCGGCGAAGCGCTTGGGGACGCGGGACTCCAGCTCGCGGACCCGGCCCTTGGCCTTGACGACCTTGAGGGCCGCGGCCTTCGGGCTGTTCACGACGATGCCCGCGGAGTCGTACCCGCGGTATTCAAGGCGCTGCAGGCCTTCGAGCAGCAGTGGTGCAACGTCACGCTTGCCGATGTAACCGACGATTCCGCACATACGGGTTAGCCCCTCCTGAAGTTCGGTTCCTGTACTCGTTCGCGGCCGCGGGTGCGGCGGCCGGCTCAGCCGTAGACGATGCGGCGCAACTGCCGGAGCGAGAGCTCCGGCGGCGCCACGGCGCGGTGCGGCAGCTCGGCCGCGATCCGCTCGAAGATCTCCGCGTTCACCGCTCCGCCGGACTGCAGTTCCCGGTGGCGGCGACGGACGAACTCCTCGGTCGTCTCGTCGAAGTACGCGAGCACGTCGAGGACCACCCGGGCCGCCTCGCCCCGCTGGAGCGAGGTGCTGCGCACCAGGTGTTCGACGAGGTCGTCATGCGACGGGCGGCGATCGAGCACCCGTAGATACTGGCGGCTCCAGGCGGCGAAAGCAAAGATCCTGCCCGAAATCGGGCAGGATCTTGCTGGTCCGTACCAAGGAATGGGTACTTCCGGTTGTAAATGCGCTAGAAACGACGCAGAACGGCCTGCTTGGCCGAGGTGAACTCCTCGGCGGTCAGCACGCCCGACTGGTGCAGCTCACCCAGCTCGCGCAGCCGCCGCAGCAGGGCGTCGTGGTCCTCGGCGGGGGCCGCCGCCCCGGCGGGGTCGAGGGACTTCTGCGGTTCGGCCGGTGCGATCGCCGTGACCGACGCCGCCGGCGGGGCGTCCTGCGGGGCGGCCGGGTGGGGCATCCGTACCGCCACGGCCGCCGCGACCAGGGCCATCAGCGGGTCCTTCTTGAAGCCGAAGAGCTCCACGGTGTGCGGGTCGTACTTGGGAGCCAGGGGCTTCCCGGCGCCCGCCAGGGTGAAGCGCAGCCAGCCGTTCTCCAGTCCCTTCGACGGACCCCACTCCACCGACCGCAGATCGCCGATGTGGAAACCGCGCGGGCCGCCGGAGCGCTTGGCCTCCTCCGTCGTCCAGTTCCACTCCAGCGCCACCCGCTCCCCGTCGAAGGCCGCCGTCCCGTCGCCCGCGCCCACCGTGATCGGGACGGCGGGCCCCGGCAGCAGGTACGAGGTCGTCGGGCCCGGGTCCACCTGGTCCAGCAGCAGCGCCTGGCGCACCTCGTCGACGAAGTACTCCGCGACCCCGCTGCGGTCCGCCTCCACGGTCAGCCGGTACGGATCCGAGGCCTCCGGCAGCCGCCCGGCCGTCACCTGGAGCAGCGGGTCGGCGCCGTCACGCAGCCGCAGCCGCAGCATGCCCGCCTTGCGGCCGGGCTCGTACGAGATCCCCGCGAGCGCGCGGAGCGGTACGAGCACCTCGCCGAGGGTCTGCCGCAGCAGTGAGACCCCCTTGTCGCGGCCCGGCACGATGCGCACCGCGTCCCCGTCGAAGGTCCAAGTGCCGTCCTTCTGGATGATTTCCGCCATCCGATCATTCTCACACCCACCCGGACGGGCCACTTGGCCTATACCTGGGCCCATGAGAGTCCTGCGACCGCGACGCACGCTCGCCACCCTCCTCGGCGCCCTCCTCGCCGCCGCCTCCTGCACCGCCGCCGCCCACGGCGACGACGCCCGGCCGGGCGGCGGGCGCCGGGCCGCCCCGACCCCGTTCGAGGCGCTCCTGCCCGCCCCCGTCTCCGCCCGGGCCGGCGGCCCCGGGTACGCCGTCGGCACGGGCACGGTCATCCGTACGCCGTGGGGCGCGGGCGCGGAGGTCCGCAGGGTCGCGGGGCTCCTGGCCGAGCAGCTGCGCCGCCCGAGCGGGCTGCCGCTGCCGGTGGTCGACGGGGGCGGGGGCGGCGGGATCCGGCTGCTGATCGACGGGCGGGCCGAGGGGGTGGGGGAGGAGGGCTACCGGCTGGAGTCCCGCCCCGACGGGGTCACCCTCACCGCCCGCACCCCCGAGGGGCTCTTCCACGCGGGGCAGACGCTGCGGCAGCTGCTCCCGGCGGCCGGCCCGGGGACGGTGCCGGGCGGGGAGATCACCGACGCGCCGAGGTTCGCGTACCGGGGGGCCATGGTCGACGTCGCCCGCCACTTCTTCACGGTGGAGCAGGTCAAGAGGTACGTCGACCAGCTCGCCCAGTACAAGGTCAACACCCTGCACGTGCACCTCACCGACGACCAGGGCTGGCGCCTCGCGATCGATTCCTGGCCGCGGCTCGCCCCGTACGGCGGCGCCGGCGAGGTCGGCGGCGGCCCCGGCGGCCACTGGACGAAGGCCGAGTACCGGGACCTCGTCGCCTACGCGGCGGAGCGGTACGTCGACCTCGTCCCGGAGATCGACATGCCGGGCCACGTGAACGCGGCGCTCGCCTCCTACGCGGAACTCAACTGCGACGGGAAGGCCCCCGCCCGCTACACCGGGATCAAGGTCGGCTTCAGCTCGCTCTGCGTCGGCAAGGAGCTGACGTACGAGTTCGTCGACCAGGTCCTCGGCGAGCTCGCGGAGCTCACTCCGGGCCGCTACCTCCACATCGGCGGCGACGAGGCCCACTCCACCCCGGCGGCGGACTACGCGGCCTTCATGGACCGTGCCCAGGAGACCGTGGCCCGCCACGGCAAGACGGTGGTGGCCTGGCACCAGCTGGCGGCGGCCCGCCCGGCGCCGGGCGCGGTGCTCCAGTACTGGGGCCACGACCGCACGGCGGCGGCGGAGAAGGACCGGGTCGCGGCGGCGGCCGCGGCCGGCCACCGGCTGATCCTGTCCCCGGCGGACCGGCTCTACCTGGACATGAAGTACGACCTCACCACGAAGCCGGGCCTGGCCTGGGCGGGCCTCGTCCCGGTGAAGAAGTCGTACTCCTGGAACCCGGGCGCCTACCTGCCCGGCGTCCCGGAGTCCGCGGTCCTGGGGGTGGAGGCCCCGCTGTGGACGGAAACCATCGCGACCCGCGCCGACTGGGAGTTCATGGCCTTCCCGCGGCTGCTGAGCCTGGCGGAACTGGGCTGGTCTCCGGCGGCGGCGCTCGGCTGGGAGTCGTACCGGGAGCGCCTGGCGGCGCAGGCGCCGAGGCTGGAGGCCCAGGACATCCCCTTCTACCGGGCGCCGGACGTGCCGTGGGGGAAGTGACGGGGTGGCCGGGGGGATCAGCCCCAGCAGCTCCCCGCGGCCCCGTTGACGTCCGCACCGACCGTGACCTCGAAACCGGCCCCGGTGGCGAACTCCCGCCCGGCGTCCGGTCCGTAGGACTCCGTGATCTGGTCCGGCTTGACGAAGAAGACCCTGAGCTCCTTCGCCTCTCCGTCCGCGCCCCTGGTGAAGCACGAGTTGTACTGCCGCATGTCGGGCATCGGATTGGGTTCGTACCGCCAGCCGTCGGCCTCCGCGGCCCTTCGGAAGTGGTCGAGCACCTCTTGGCGGGTTCCGGCGTACACGTAGCTGCGACTGGCTGACAGATAGGCGTCGCCGCTGTCGTCCGCGCACTCGGAGAAGGTGGCGTCGCTCTTCGTGGGGGGCGTCGCGCCGGGCGGGGGCGAGGAGAGCAGCGGGAGCGACTCCAGCTCCTTCATGAGCGCGTCGGTCCCCTCACAGGTGGTGGGGGACAGCAGCGAACAGCCGGTCAGCCCACCGGCGACGATCACGGCCGACAGCAGCAGGGCGGTCGTTCGGGCGGTGTGGGTACGGGGCGGCATGGTGGCTCCCACAGGTGCGACGGGCGGTGTCAGGGCGTGCTCGGGGCGTGCTCGGGGTGAGTGTGCCGTTCGGGCTGTACGCGGTGAACGCCGGGGTGCCGTACGGGATCCGTATCGATCGATCATTTCGCCGATCCTCGGCCCGTTGTTTGGGTAGCGTGCCCACGCCAGGTGTTCCACGTTTTGTTGAAGCGAGGGGGGCGCGTGTCGTTCGACGAGGAGCGGCGGCAGAGCGAGGGCGCCGTGCCGATGCGGCTGAACGGCTTGCCGGCCTGTGACCCGGGGGGCACGGGCGAGTACGGCGGCGGTTTCGACAAGGGGAGCTCGGGGAGACCGTCTGCACGGTGTCGCCGGACGAACACTCCGGTGTGCTGCTCTACGGGCTGGGTGTCCGCAAGATGATGTCGCCCGAGCCAACTCCCCCTGGTGCGCTGCCGCTCGGGGGCGGGGTCACCGGCTGGGTGAGCCGGCAGTTGTCGTGGATCCGGCTGTCCGAGGAATGCGGGTTCGAGATGGGCGGCACGGGCGGCGGCGTTCTCCTGGAACTGAAGATCACCCCGGCGGCGGGCCCTCAGGACGTCGATTCGGTCCGCGCGGCCCTTTTGGACATCAGCGGGGACCTCGCCCGGAAACACCACTGCCCGGAACCCTCCGGGACAGCTCAGTAAAGGGGACCGGTCTGTGAGCAACAGGATGAACCGGCCGGGGAGGGTTCTCGCAGCCGCGTTGATCGTGGCCGTGCTGGGGGCCGGTGCGATCGTGTTCGCCGTTGTGCGGGGCGGGGAGGAGGCTGCACCGCAGAGCGGCTTCTGCTGGGGCACCCTCTCCGCCGCGGACGTGGCGACCCTGAGCCCGAAGCCGCACGAGCGGTACGAATCGTACGAGGACCCCGTCCGCAACACCCCGTCCAGCGACTGCCGGGTGTACGGCGACGACCTCAAGCACGCCGAGTTCTACCTCAAGATCAGTGGCGTCTCGGACGATGTGAACGTATGGCGGACTGCGGACGAAGTCGCGGCCGAGTCCCCCTTCCGGGTGCCCATCAGCGGGGCACCCGGCTGGACGAACAAGACCTACGCCGGAGTTCTCCTGCCCCCTTCCTGCGCCCGCGGACTGGGGGTTTCCGGAAGGCCGTACGTGCAGCTCAACAGGGAGGACGAGCGCGAGAGCGGGTGGCAGGAGGGCGAGTCCCAGAAGCGGATGGCGGATGTCCTCATGACTTCCGCGACCAACCTCGCCAAGCGGCTCGGCTGCGCGACGACGTCCTACAGTCCCGCCGCGGAGGCGCCGCGACTGCTCGCGCCCCGCCCCGTGGACCCGGCGCAGGCCTGTGGTCTCCCCGGCTTCGCCCCGCTGAAGCCGCCCGGCGGCGGTCTGCAGGAGTACGTGACACCGGGCGACCTGCGCCTGTGGTCCTGCGCCATCGCTCCGACGGGTGATGAGCATGCCCTGCGATACCTGACGGTCACGCAGGACCCGATCCTGGTCGGCGCCCACCGGCCGGCGGCCGGCGGCCACGGGGACGAGGTCCTCCTCACCTGCGGGGGGACGCCCACGCTCCTCCAGTTCGGCAGCCCCTTCACCTCGCCCGGTGCCGAACCCGGGGTCGCGGCCGAAGCCCTCCGTTCGGATGCGGAGATCTTCGCCGGGTTCAGGGACGCGGTGTCGCGCCAGGCGCACTGCCGGTGAGTCGGGTGGAACCGCGGAGCAGGGGGTCGTTCCCGCCGGGCGTGCTGGTGGCCGTTGTGGTCGCGGCCCCGTTGTGGCCCTTGGTCCGCCCGGGCCGGCCGTTCGCAAGCCGACGCAGGGTCGCGCGGCCACGAAAGGGCCGTGTCACGGCGTGCTGCGGGAGAGCGTGCCGTTCGGGCTGTACGCGGTGAACACGGGGGCGCCGTCGGACGGGGCCCGCTCGCCGCCGGTGATCCACAGCCGGGCCGGGGCGTTGGCCGGGCGCCAGAGCGCGTCGTAGCCCCCGGGGCCGGTGACGCGCGTACCGGCCTCGACGGCCCAGGCGTCCTTCCCCGACTTCCACAGCTGGAGGGAGGCCGGGCGGCCGAAGCCGGCAGGCGTGCGGATCTCGTAGGTGTCGCTGACTCCGGCCTCGAAGTCGTTGTGGTCGCGCGTGTCCAGCACCGTCCACGCGGACGTGCGTCCGGTCTCGTCGGTGAGCCGCACTTGGACGTCGGAGTCCGTGCCGGCCTGCGCGACATCGGCCGTCCTCACGGTGACCCGGTACGTCGCCGGGCCGGTGGGGGTGGTCGGGGTGGCGGGGCCGGGCGCGGCCGTGCTCGGGGACGGGGACGCGGACGAGGGCGACGAGGCGGGGCCGGAGGGGGCCTCCGCGGCGGCGGACCCGGTCGGTCCGGCGGTCATGGCGCCCACCGCCAGACCGGCCGCCGCGCAGGACACCAGCGCGGCTCCGGCCCAGACGCCCTTCGGAACGCGTCGGGCGGGGCGGCGCGGGTGCCGCACGTTCCCGTTCCGGCTTCCGTTCCCGCTTCCGTTCCCGTCGATCCGGGGAAGGGGCTGCGTCGACCCGGCCTCCGGGGCGGGACCGGTCCACTTCGGGGCAGGCGCCCCCGCCGCCCGCGGCAGGACCTCCGTCGCATCCGCATCCCACACCGGGCCCTGTTCCGCACCTGCCGGGCCGTTCCCCTGCACCGCCGCTCCCCCTCACTGTTCATGGCTGCCGACCGCCGGGCACCCTAAGGCGCCACCGCCCCTTCGTGATCTTGATGATCGCCATGCGGACACCGGACCGTGCCCGTGCGTCACCCCTGGGGGTGGAACCCGGAGGTCCAGTGGGCGCAGCCCCGGCCCGGCCACGACCCGGGCGGGGTCGGCGCCCCCGAAAGGTAGGGGAGCCCCAGGAGCCGACGGACGGAGTGTTCCCCCATGCCCCTGTACCCCCCACGGCGCCGGGCCGGGCGCATCGGCGCCTTGACCGCCGCCGGTCTGGCGCTCGTGCTGAGTCTGCCCGGCACGGCTACGGCCGCCCCCGGCGACCTGGACAACACCTTCGGCGGCGACGGCAAGGTCACCACGGACGTGACCGGCTACGAGACGACCGGGGGCGTGGTCGTACAGCCGGACGGCAAGATCATCACCATCGGCAGGGCGAACTTCGAAGCGACCTCCACCGACTTCGCGCTGGTGCGCTACAACACCGACGGCAGCCCGGACACCACGTTCGGCGGCGGTGACGGCATCGTCACCACCGACTTCGACATCGGCAACGACGAGGGCACGGCCGTGGCCCTGCAGCCCGACGGAAAGATCGTCGCCGTCGGCGGTACCGCCAACGAATCCGGCAACGGAGCCTGGCTCGCCGCCCGGTACAACACCGACGGCAGCCTGGACAGCACCTTCGGCAACGGCGGAAAGGTCGTCACGGAGATCGATCCCGACGCGATCGAGACCGCCCTGGCGGTGGTGGTCCAGCCCGACGGCAAGATCGTCGCGGGCGGGGAGAGCATCGGGGTGTGGTCGCTGGTGCGCTACAACGCCAACGGCACCCTGGACAGCGGCTTCGACGGCGACGGCAGGGTGATCACCCCCATCGAGGGTGGCTGCTGCGACGGAGTCCGGGGCCTCGCGCTGCAGTCCGACGGCCGGATCGTCGCGGCCGGGTACAGCACGGCCGGGTTCACGCTGACCCGCTACAACACCAACGGCAGCCTGGACACCGGCTTCGACGGCGACGGGCGGGTGCTGACGGGCTTCGGATCGGGCGCCGCCGGCGTGGCCGTCCAGCCCGACGGCAAGATCGTCACCGCCGGTTCCGCCGGCAATGCCTTCGGGGCGGCCCGGTTCACCGCCAACGGGGCCTTCGATCCGACCTTCGACGGCGACGGGCGGGCGACCACTTCCTTCGGACTCGGGTACACGGCCGTCGGCGGCATGGCGCTGCAGCCCGACGGCCGGATCGTCGCCGCCGGCCAGTACGCGGGTGATTTCGCGCTCGTGCGCTTCAACGCCGACGGCACCCTGGACGCGGGCTTCGACGGCGACGGCCGCCTGACCACCGACTTCGGGACCCCCGTGGACGGGGCCGGTGCCGTGGCCCTCCAGACCGACGGCAAGATCGTCGCCGCCGGCGTCACCGGCGACCCCAACTCCGACGCATCCGACCGTGCCGTGGCCCGCTACCTGGGCGGCGCGGGCAGCCCGCCGCCGCCTCCGCCGAGCGCGGACGTGTCGGTCACCAAGACCGGAACGGCCACCGTCAGCATCGGCGACCAGGCCTCCTACACGGTCCAGGTGAAGAACAACAGCGGCACCACGACGGCCACCGCGGTCTCCCTCTCCGACACCCTCACCGGCGCCGGGGGCACCCTCCTGTCGGCCGTGCCGAGCCAGGGCACCTGCACCACCACCGCCACCACCGCCACCTGCGCCCTCGGCTCCCTCGCCCCGGGCGCCCAGGCCACGGTGACGGTGACCGCCGAACCCCGGGCCACGGGGACGATGTCCGACACGGCCACGGTCAGCTCCTCGCCGACCGACCCGGTGACCGGCAACAACACCGCGACGGCGACCAGTACGGTCAACAACGCGCGCGGCTGCACGATCATCGGCACCAGCGGCGCGGACACCCTGAACGGCGGCTACTTCAACGACGTGATCTGCGGCCTCAGCGGCAATGACACCATCAACGCCTCCTACGGCAACGACACCGTCCACGCCGGTCCCGGCAACGACCGCGTCGACGGCGGCTTCGGCGACGACGTCCTGAACGCCGGCACCGGCACCGACACCCTGATCGGCAACTACGGCAACGACCGCCTCAACACGGCCGACGGCGCCCCGGGCGACACCGCCAACGGCGGCCTGGGCACCGACACCTGCACGACCGACGCGGGCGACACCCGCCTGAGCTGCCCGTAGCGGCCCGAACCGGCGATCCGCCCCGCCGCCACCGCGACACGGCGGCGGGGCGAGACGCTGCGGTTCGTTGACCGTACGGTCGGGTCCTCTCTACGGTGTCGGCATGGGTAACGACATCGTTCGTCTGCACCACATAGGCCACATCGTCGAGGACTTGGCGCAGGCGATCGGCCTGTACGAGCGGATGGGCTTCCTCGTACCACCGCCCGGCCTTCCGGCGATGCCCCGGAGCGAAGGCGCGCAGCTTGAGCCCTTCGGCGCCGCCAACACCCATGCGGACTTCCCGGGTTCCTTCCTCGAACTCGCGACCCGCGTGAAGGACGGCGAGGGCGCCGGGCTTCCGGCCGACGCCCGCCTGGTCCCGCTGGAAGCCCCGCCCGAGGTGCTGCCGGTGCTCGTGGAACGGATCAACGAGGCCGGCGCCAACCTGGGGGCGTTCCTGGAGCGCTTCGAGGGCCTGCACATCCTCATGTTCTCCTCGCCCGCCATCGACGAGGCGGCCACGCGGCTGACGGCCGCCGGTGTCCGGCACGGCGGGGTCAACACGGTACGGAGAGCCGCGCCCCGGGGCGCGAAGGTCCCGGTGGAGACCGTCCGGTACCTGGAGATCGACGGCGACGAGCCCGGCGGCAGGTCGGGTGCGGTCACCGAGGGCCGGGTGGGCGTCGTCGCCGATCTGGACCCGGACGTCCAAGGCGCCCGCGGCCTCGACCACCCGAACGGCGCCGTCGAACTCGTCGGGGCGGTGCTGTGCGTCGCCGACCTTGAACTGGGCGCGGTCCAGCGGCGGTACGAGACGTACCTGGGCCGGCCGGCCCGCCGGTCGGGCCCGGCCCGGGTCTTCGACCTCGACGGGGCCGCCCTCACGCTCGTACCGGAATCCGGTCTGGCGGCCCTCCTGCCGGGCGAGCGGCCCGTTGCCCTCCCGGCGTTCGTCGGCTACACCGTCGCCGTACGCGACCTCGCCCTCACGCGGGACCTGCTGCGCCGCAACGGACTGCCCGTACGGGAGACGCCGTCCGGCGAGGTGTTCGTGCCGTCCGACGCCGCCCTCGGCGCGGCGGTCGCCTTCCGGCCGGCCTCCGCGGGGTGACGGTTCAGGACGTGGGGGTCTTCAGATCGCCGATGAACGCGCCCCAGGCGGTGGCCGCGCAGTGGATTCCGGGGCGGGTGATGTCCTTGCTGTCCCGTACGGCCCGCCCGGTGGCTGTCGCCGCCACCTCGACGCAGTTGCTGTTGGACCCGCTGTAGCTGCTCTTGTACCAAGTGGGACTGGGGGCAGCGGGGGTACGCATGAGCAGTGTCCTCTCTGGCGCGGTGTCAGGGGTGGGGAAGCCCTTTGAGGCTGTCGATGAATGTCCCCCATGCCGCAGCGGGGCAGCGGAGCTCGGGGCGCGTGGTGTCCTTGCTGTCCCGTACGGCCCGCCCGCCGTCGGTGGTCGCCGCCACCTCGACGCATTCCCCTTCGTGGCCGGAGTACGAAGACTTGCGGTACCTGCTGACGACTTCTGCGGTCATGATCCCTCGCGCGTGGTGGGCGGCTTCTCCTTGAGCAACAGGTGGATTCGATCGGCCGTTTGCTCCGGAGACAGTGCTGTGGAGCGTAGTTGGTCGAAGACGTTGACGTAGAGGGCGAGGTCGTCCGGCGCTTCGATCACAGAGGTGTTCGGCAGGTTTTCGACGGCGACGGCCTCGACGGTCGGTTCCACCCCGAAGGAGAAGCTGACGAACGGCCCCGCGATGCCCGCCGCCCGGCTGGCCGAGGCCGGGAGCATCTGGACGGTCACGTTGTGGCGTTCTCCCGCCTCCAGGAGGCGCCGCCACTGCGGGTGGGCGATGGCCGGGGTGGACGCCATGGAGGTGATCGCAGGCTCCCAGATGACCGCCGCGAACTGAGTCTTGCCCTCGTAGACCCGCTTCTGGCGCTCCTGACGGACCTGCACCAGCCTGGCCGCCCGCTCCGGCTCGATGAACGTCGGGGCCGAAGCGATGACGGCCTCGGCGTACTTGGTGGTCTGCAGCAGGCCCGGGATCAGCGCCGGCTGCCAGGAACGGATGTACGTGGCGTCGTTCTCCAACGTGATGTGGTCCGTGTACCCCGACCGAAGGGTCTCCTGGTAGTCCAGCCACCAGCCGCGCTGGTTACTGGTCTTGGCCCAGCCTTCCAGTCGTGCCCGCTCGTCGGGATCGTCGACGCCGTAGCAGTTGAGCAGCGTGCGCACTTCCAGTGCGGACACGGTGGACTGCCCGCCTTCAAGGCGGCTGACCTTGGACACGGACCTCAAGATCGCCGCTGCTGCGGCGGACTGATCCAGTCCGGCGGCCTCACGGTGGCGCCTCAGTGCGGCACCGAGCCTCCGGCTTCGGACGGTGGGCCTCCCGCCTGCGGGCATCGCTGCTCCTCTCAACATCCTTACCAGTCTGCCGCCTTGAGGGAACTCGCGGCCAGTGCGTAACCCATTCGAGTGATCCGCAAATTTGCAAGCGAGGGCCTTGCTGGAGTCCACCGAGCACCCCTACCGTGGATTGCGTAACGGATCGTGTGCACCCAGATGCGATGTGTGATTTCCGGTCCTACGCGAAGACCCCCGCGACTGCGCGAACAGTCCGGGGGCATGGCCAACGCTTACGAGGAGCGTCAACGTGCTGCATTTTATCGGGCTGGTGCCACCGCTACGGCAGTGGTGGCGAAGGCAAGTGCTCGTCCTCGCGACGTACGGGATCGATCTCGGCCCCCGCGTCATCCACGGGCGGGCGGTGGCCCGGTGAGCGAACGGGAAGAAGTGGTGCGGCGGTGGCGGCGCGAGGCCGGGTGCGTACCGCTCGCGCGGGCCGAGCTGCGCAAGGCCCTGGCCGACTGGGGGCTCTCCGAGCTGGAGGGCGACGCCCTGCTCGTGGCCTCCGAGCTCGTGACCAACGCCGTACGGCACGCCGCCGCTCCCCGCGACCGGGAGATCGAGACCCGGTACGTCCGGCTCGGCAACGGCGTACGGGTCGAGGTGCACGACACCAGCCCCGCACGGCCCGTGCTCGTGGCGGCGGACCGGGACGACGACGGCGGGCGCGGGCTCCACCTGGTGGCGGCCGTCGCCGACCGCTGGGCCGTCGGGGAGCGGGTCGGGCCCGGGAAACGGGTGTGGGCCGAGCTGTCCGTGAAGGCGGCGCCGTGACCGCCTGGCTGCTGACCCCCGACCGGACCGGGAGCGAGGCGATCCACGAGGTCGAGTGCACCTCCTGCCACGCCGGTTCCGGCCCGGCCGATGACGACGACGGCCCGGCGGTGTGGGCCCTGCGCCACGCACGGCAGACGGCGCACACCGGCTACCGCCGGATCGTCACCGACTTCCAGCGGGCGTTCCCGACACCGTGACACGTGCGCCGGCCTGCGGCCTACGGCGTCGCGTCGGCAGCCCGGCGGAAACGCTGGTACGACGAGTCGCCGGTCGGCAGCAGGCCGGCCCGCACCATCGCGGTGCCCAGCTCCATCTCGCGTTCCCCATCGCCGCATTCCAGACCGCACTGGATGATCTCGGCGACCATTTCCGTGCTCCCGGCAAGGAAGATCGATCCGCTGTCCACCTGGTAGAACCACGCCTCGTAGACGGTCGATCCGTCGACTTCCACGTCCCAGAGTTCGCAGGCGTAGAGCGCCGACTCGTCGTCGGGGTCGTCCGGATTCACGCGCCGCTCGGCCGGAAGGTCCTCGCCGTCGTAGGCGACTCCGCTCAGCCTGAGCTGCTCGGCCTGTACGGGATCGAGCTGCGCGACCGAGGTGACGTGCCGCTTGTTGGTGAATTCAGCCATGTGCGCGGACGTTAGCACCGCCCACTGACACGGCGAGGTCGGGGAGGGAACGGGCGCGCGCCCGAGGGACCGTATTCGAGAACGCGCGCCCGTTGCCCCCGATCACCGCCGGGCGAAGGCCGCGACGGGGTTCTTGAGGGTGCCGATCAGCTGGAGTGCGGCGGACGGGTCGGCCAGGTCGACCATCTGCTTGTTGTTGCGCAGCTGGAGGCGGTTCAGGCAGGACAGCTGGAACTCGTCCGCGAAGAGGTCGTAGCGGGCGAAGCGGTCCGCGAGGGCGGGCATGGAGTCCTGGTAGTCGTGGGCGCAATCGGCCACCGCCCGCCAGAAGGTGTCCTCCGTGCAGATGCCCTCCGACGCGAGGATCGAGCCGAGGAAGCGGAAGAAGCAGTCGAAGACGTCCGTGAAGATGGACAGGAGCTTCATGTCCTCCGGGATGTCGGCCTTGATGCGCTCGACGGCCGGCGGGAGCACCGCGTCGACGTCCATGATCACGATCTCTTCGGCGATGTCCTTGAAGATCGCCCGCTGCACGACGCCGTCCTTGATGACCAGGATGGTGTTCTCGCCGTGCGGCATGTACGCGAGGTCGTACCGGTAGAAGCAGTGGAGGAGGGGAAGCAGGTAGGCGCGGAGGTAGGGCTTCAGCCACTCGGCGGGAGTGAGGCCCGACTCCTCGATCAGCGCGCCGACGAAGGAGCGGCCCTCCGAGTCCACGTGGAGCAGGGAAGCCATGGTGGCCAGGCGTTCGCCGTCCCGGAGGGAGTTCACCGGGGACTCGCGCCACAGGGCCGCCAGCATCTTGCGGTACGGCGAGTAGCGGTCCGTCGCGCGCTCGTACTGGCGGTGGTGGTAGCCGATCGCCGCCCGCTCCCGGATGATCGAGAAGTCGACGGCCCGGAGGACCGGATCCACCTCGATCAGGCGGTGCAGCCAGTCGTTGATGGCCGGGGTGGCCTCCATGTACGCGGCGGAGAGGCCGCGCATGAAGCCCATGTTGAGGACCGAGATGGCCGTTTTGACGTAGTGCTTGGTGGGGGTCGTGGTGTTGAAGAAGGTACGGATGGACTGCTGGGCGAGGTAGGCGTCCTCGCCTTCGCCCAAGAGGACCAGGCGGCGGTTGGCGATCTCGGCCGCGAAGGTGACCGTCGTCTTGTTCCACCACTGCCACGGGTGGACCGGGAAGAGGTGGTAGTCGGCCAGGTCCAGGCCCAGGGCGGCCAGTTTGGCCGCGAAACCGGCGATGGCCGGCTCGCCCAGCTCCTCGCGCATGAACGAGTCGTGGTCCAGGCCCGCGCCCGCCGTGAAGGTGGACACGTCCCTGCGGGCCGCCACCCACACCAGGTGGACCGGGCTCGCCGTCTCCGGTGCGTACGAGAGGTACTCGTGCACGCCGAAGCCGAGGCGGCCGTTGTTCGCGACGAAACAGGGGTGGCCCTCGGTCATGCCCGTTTCGACGTCCTGGAAGGAGGACTTGGCGAGGACCGCCGAGGAGAGCTGGGGCTTGGTGTACTTGAAGCCGGTGCCCGCCAGGGTGGAGGAGATCTCCTCCAGGTAGACGGGGAGGACCTCCGCGCTCAGGCCCAGGGCCTGCTGGAGCTCGATGTGGAAGTCCAGGGCGTCGAGTTCCAGCGACGTACCGTCGCTGTGGCGGGTGATCGAGGACTCGTCCACCGCCCAGTGGTCCAGGGCGTGGAGGGTGGCCCGGAAGCGGTACTCGACCGTCCGGTCGTCGCTGCGGACCGAGTACCAGGAGTCCCCGAGGGGCTCGGGGGTCAGGAGGCGTTCGTGGGAGAACTCCGCGAGGGCCTTGCGGACCAGGGCGCGGTTGGCGCGGGCCCACAGCTCCGGGGAGAGGTGGGAAACGGCTTCGGCGAGGCTCATATCGTGGCCGCCTCGAACTGGGCGCGGGTGCAGAAGCTGAGTAGGGCTTCCTTCTCCGGCTTCCGGACCGGGCCGTCGGGGACGAAGCCGACCGCCTCGTTGAGGGCGTGGACCGCCGTGTTGCGGACATCCGGCTCGACCACCACGCGCGCCGTCGAGGGGTCGGCGAAGAGCGCGGACATGACCGTCGTGATCACCGCGCGGGTGAATCCGGCGATCGGGGTGTCGGTCGGGGCGACCAGGAAGTGCATGCCCACGTCCCCGGGCCGGGGGTCGTACAGGCCGACCAGTTCGAGCTCCGCCGGGTCGTAGCTCTCCATCAGGAAGGCCGGCCGGCCCTCGTGGAGGCCGATGAAGGCCTGGTGGTGCTCGGCGGCGCAGATGCGCATGTACTCGCGCTCCACGTCCGGGAGGGTCGCGTCCTGCATCATCCAGAACGAGGCTTTGGGGTGGGTGACCCAGCCGTGCAGGAGTTCCGCGTCCGTGAAGGGGTCCAGGGGGCGGACGGAGAAGGTGCCGAGCACCGGGTCCGTGCGGGTGAAGAGGGTGTCCGTGGTGGTGCTCATGCTGCCGTGCCTTCCGGGACTGCGAACTGCTGGAACGCGATGGACTTCTCGACCTTGTAGTACTCGCGGCCGAGGAGCTCGCCGATGACGTACGCGTTGCGGTACGCGGCCATGCCCAGGTCGGGCGAGGTGAGGGAGTGGTTGTGCGTGGTGCCGTTCTGGAGGAAGATCCCGCGCCCGGTGGTGTCCACGCTGTAGTTGCGGGCGGCGTCCAGGCGGCCGTGGCCGTCGAAGACCAGGCGGTCGCGGACCGGGGCGAGGAACTCCGGGGTGACGTACTTGTAGCCGGTGGCCAGGACCAGGCCCTCGGTGGTGAGGGTGAAGTCCCGCTCCTGCTCCTCCTGGCGCAGGCCCAGGGTGTACGTGCCCGTGGTGGTGTCGTACGCCGTGGAGCCGAGGGCGGTGTTGGTGAGGAGCGTGGTCGGAACCGCGCCCGGCATGGTGATCTTCTTCTGGTAGAGCAGGTCGAAGATGGCGTTGATGAGTTCGCCGTCGATGCCCTTGAAGAGGTTCTTCTGCTGGGATTCCAGCCGGTAGCGGGTCTCCTCCGGGAGCGCGTGGAAGTAGTCCACGTACTCCGGCGAGGTCATCTCCAGCGTCAGCTTCGTGTACTCGAGGGGGAAGAAGCGGGGCGAGCGGGTCACCCAGTTGAGCTGGTAGCCGTACGTGTCGATCTCCGCGAGGAGGTCGTAGTAGATCTCGGCGGCGCTCTGGCCCGAGCCGATCAGGGTGATGGACTTCTTGCGCTGGAGCTCCGCCTTGTGTCGCATGTAGGAGGAGTTGTGCAGGAAGTCGCCGTCGAGGTTCGCGCAGGACTCGGGCAGGTGCGGCGGGGTGCCGGTGCCCAGGACCAGCCGGCGGGCCCGGTGGGTTTCGCCCTTGTCGGTGTGGACCTCGTAGAGGGCGGTCCGCTCGTCGTAGGTGACCTCGGTGACGGAGGTGGAGTACAGGACGTTGTCGAGGCGGTCGGCGGCCCAGCGGCAGTAGTCGTTGTACTCGGCCCGCAGCGGGTAGAAGTTCTCCCGGATGTAGAAGGAGTACAGCCGGTCCTTGTCCTTCAGGTAGCTGAGGAAGGAGAAGGGCGAGGTCGGGTCGGCGAGGGTGACCAGGTCCGACATGAACGGCGTCTGGAGGTGCGCGCCGTCCAGGAACATTCCGGCGTGCCACTCGAAGTGCGGCTTCGACTCGATGAACAGGCCGTCCAGCTCGTCGATCGGGGCGGTCAGGCAGGCCAGTCCCAGGTTGAAGGGACCCAGGCCGATGCCGATGAAGTCGTGGGGCTTAGCGGTGGACGGCAAGGGATTCTCCCAGGAACTGCGCGGCGTGAGCGGCGAGGAGGTCGAGGACGGCGGTGATGTCGGCCGTCGTGGTCTGCGGGTTGAGGAGGGTGAACTTCAGGTACTGGTCCCCGTCCACCTTGGTGCCGGCGACGACGGCCTCACCGGAGGCGAACAGGGCCTTGCGGGCGTGGAGGTTGGCCTCGTCGATCAGGTCCGGGCGGATGCCGGCGGCGTCGCCCTCCGGGACGTAGCGGAAGACCAGGGTGGAGATCTGCGGACGGACGACGACCTCGAAGCGCGGGTCGGCGGCGATGACCTCGTAGCCCGCCGCGGCCAGGTCGACGACCTCGTCGAAGAGCGAGCCGACACCGTCGGCGCCCATGACGCGCAGGGTCATCCAGAGCTTGAGGGCGTCGAAGCGGCGCGTGGTCTGGATGGACTTGTCGACCTGGTTGGGGATGCGCTCCTCGGCCATCCGGCGGGTGTTGAGGTAGTCCGCGTGGTACGTGGCGTGCTTCATGGTGTCGCGGTCGCGCACCAGCAGCGCGCTGGAGCTGACCGGCTGGAAGAAGGACTTGTGGTAGTCGACGGTGACCGAGTCGGCGTGCTCGATGCCGTCGAGGAGGTGCCGGCGGGTGGGGGAGACCAGCAGTCCGCAGCCGTACGCGGCGTCCACGTGCATCCACGCGGAGTGCTCGGCGGCCAGCTGGGCGATCTCGGGGAGCGGGTCGATGGACCCGAAGTCGGTGGTGCCGGCGGTGGCGACGACGGCCATGGGGAAGAGGCCGTCGGCGGCGCAGGCCTCCAGCTCCAGGGCGAGGAGCGAGGTGTCCATGCGGCGGGCGCGGTCGACCGGGACGGAGATGACGGCCTCGTAGCCGAGTCCGAGCATGGCGGCCGACTTCTTCACGCTGAAGTGACTGGCCTCGGAGGTGAAGATGCGCAGTTTCGGGAGCAGTTCGGCCTTGGTGAGTTCGATGCCCTCCCGCATCGCCCGCTGCATGACGACGCGGCAGGCCTCGTCACGGGCGAGGAGCAGCGCGTGGAAGTTGGACTGGCTGCCGCCGGAGGTGAAGATGCCGTCCGCGGCCGGGCCGAGGCCGATGCGCCGGGCGGTCCAGTCGATCAGGCGGCGCTCGATGAGCGTGCCGCCGATGGACTGGTCCCAGGTGTCGAGGGAGGAGTTGACGGCCGACAGGACCGCCTCGCCGAGCACCGCCGGGATGACGACCGGGCAGTTGAGGTGGCCGAGGTAGCGCGGGTGGTGGAAGTACACCGCGTCGCGCAGGTAGACCTCCTCCAGCTCGTCGAGGGCGGCGGCCGGGTCGGCGAGCGGCGTGTCGAGGTCGATCCCGTTGATGACGGGGGCGAGTTCGTCGACGGATATGCCGGTGTGAGGCCGCTGCGTGCCCGCGAGTTTGGCGGCGACGCGTTCGACTCCCTGGGTGACGGAACGCCGGTAGAGGTCCGCGGTCGTCTCATTCAGCAGATGCGAGCGCATCAACTTTCCTCCGGGCAGGGGGAGTGGGGAGTTGGGGGGTGATGAACTTAGGTTAGCCTAACCTAACCTCAATGACAAAGAGAGATGGGCCCCGGCGGGAAGCCGGGGCCCATCTCTCGAATGGCGTGCGAAATGCGCGAGTTGACTACAGCTCGGAGGTCGGCTCCTCGCTGGGAGCCTGGCCCGCGTACGCCTCGGCGAGGAGCTGTTCCTCGCTCGCGCCGAGCCGCCAGTAGCCGGTGAAACGCACCGAGCGGCGGTCGACGGATCGTTCCTGCACGAAGTGGCGGCGGGTCGCGCGAACGGTGCCCGCCTCACCGGCCAGCCAGACGTACGGGGCTTCGGCGGCGGGGGTCTGCGCGGCGCGCAGCGCGTTCAGCACCTGCTCGGTGCGGTCGCCGCCGTCTCCCCCGCGCACGATCCAGGTGATGTCGGCTTTCGCGGCGGTCGAGAGCGCGAGCCGGTCGTCCTCGTGCGGGACCTCGAACCAGGCCCGCACCGGGGTCCCGGCCGCCAGCCGCTCCAGGATCGCGGCCGCGGCCGGCAGGGCGGTCTCGTCCGCGTACATCCAGATCGCGTCGGCGGTCGCGGGCGCCTGGAACCGTACGGATTTGTTCTCCGCGACGGCCGGGCCGATCGCCAGGATCCGGCGCCCGGACACCGCCCGCCCGGCCCAGCGGGAAGCCGGGGAGGCATCCCCGTGGAGGACGAAGTCGATGTCGACCTCGTCCACGCCCTCGGGCGTCCGGCGCTGTTCGCGCACCGTGTAGGACCGCATCACCGGACGTTCCTCGTCCGGCATCCCGCGCCAGGCGCCGAACCAGGTGTCCTCGTCCGTGGACGGGAGCACGGTGTGCTCCTGCCCGTCGGGCGGCAGGAAGAGCGAGAGGCTCTGGTCGAAGCCGCCCGAGCGGAAGTCCGCGAGCGACTCACCGCCGAACGTGACGCGCAGGAACGAATGGCCGAGGCGGCGGGTGCGCAGCACTTCGAGCTCGAAGAAGCGGAAGTGTGCGGCTTCTGTTGCGGTGGTCATGTGGTGGGTCCCCCCGAGGAGTGTGCCCGGCGCGCGGGGGCGCGCCGGGCACGGTACCGGCTGCTGGTCAGCTGACCTTCTTGGCGTTCTGGATGGACTTCGCGAGGTCCTCGAGGATCTGCGCGCACTTGGCGTACGAGTAGATCGGCTCGGTCACGCGCGGGGTGATCTGGCCGGCCTTGACGGCGGGCAGCTCGGCCCAGGTGGCCTTCGCCTTCAGCTCCTCCGGCTGCAGGGTGCCGGTGCGGTTGTCGAGCAGGACGACGTCGGCCTTGTACTTGCCGGCGTTCTCCCAGCTGAGGCTCTCGAAGAAGCCGCCCTCGTCCAGCTTCTCCGGGGTGACGAACTCGACGCCGAGGGACTTGAAGTACTTCAGGTCGGCGGAGGTGTCCGGGGTGGAGACGTAGAACAGGTCGGCGGAACCGGAGCCCACGAGCACCTTGATGCCCGGGTTGGCCTTGGTGGCCTCGCGCAGCTTCGCGGCGGCGGCCTCGAAGCGGGCCTTGGAGTCGACGGCGTTCTTGGAGTTCATGTCGGCGCCCAGGGACTTGGCGAGCTCCGCGGTGCGCTCCAGGGACTTGTCCATGCTGGCGTCGCCGCCGACGCCGATCGCGGCGGCCGGGGCCAGCTTCAGGATCTTGTCCTTGGAGGCCTCCGGCACGTACCAGTAGCTGCCGTCCCAGGTGTTGGTGACCAGCAGGTCGGGCTGGAGGGCCGCGTACTTCTCGACGTTGAACTCGTCGTAGACGTTGCCGAGGATCTCCACCTTCGAGATGTCCATGGAGCCGGCCTGGACGTCGGGCTTGCCGTCGGCGGTCTTGGTCGGGCCGAAGACGCCCTTGACCGGGATGCCGTAGTCGTACAGCGCGGCGGCGGTACCGGTGAAGGCGACGATGTTCTTCGGCTTCGACTTGGTGCTGACGTCCTTGCCCAGGTCGTCCTTGAAGGACCAGACGCCCGAGGCCGCGGAGCCCTTGTCGCCCGCACCGTCCTTCGCCTTGTCGGTGCCGCCGCACGCGGCGAGCGCCGCGACCAGGCCGAGGGCGCCGCCGGCCGCGATGATTCCGCGACGGGTGAAGGGGGAGATACGGGACTTGGGCATGTCGATGTCCGATTTCGTGCGTGCCGGTGGCCACTGGGCCGTTCGGAGGGAAGGTTAGCCTAACCTTGGCTGAAATAGGTAAGGGGGACCTAACTTTCTTCGCGGGTGTGGGTGGCGACACACGGGAGAGGGCCTCCCGTCGGAGACGGAAGGCCCTCTGTGTCGGTCATGGCCGGAGCGGATCCGGCTCGATCGGGGTGATCGGATCAGAGCCCGTTGTTGACGGCGATGGTGGAGTTCTCGTGGCCGCACTCGCTGGTCACGCTCTTGTGGGTGGCGTCGCCCGAGTACGTCACCAGCCACCTGTACTCACCCTGGTTGGCGGCGTTGATGTAGAAGGTGGTGTTGTTGGTCGTGGCCACGCCGTTCTGCAGCGTGCCGGTCCAGGTGCCCACCTTGTTGGCGCTGCACTCGTTGTCGTTCGGGCCGTACAGGTCGAACGTGACGGTTCCGGTGGGCTGACCGCCGAAGTTGGCCGAGACCGTGGCCGTGTCCTGCGGGAGGAACCGCTGCCTGGTGAGGATGTTCGCGGGGGCCTTGTCCACGGCCAGGGGCTCGGAGGTGCAGGCGCTCACCGCCGGCATGTTGTTGGCGTCGCCGCTGTAGGAGGCCTGCCAGTAGAACGTGCCGACCTGGTTGAACTGCGCGGCGGCCGAGTTCGGGACGCTCCCGTTCGTGACCGTCACCGGGTTGCCGACCTGGACCCTGTTCAGCGTGCAGGCCGCGTCCGTGTAGTAGGCGTACGTGACCGTGCCGCCCGCGTTGGCGGTCGCGCCGCTGAGGCTGGCCGAGTCGTGCACGAAGTCGCCGATCGTGGCCGTGCTGGTCGGGTTGTTCTGGGCGTTGAGGAGCTGGGTGTTGATCGACGGCCCGGTCCTCGCGACCACGGTCGTCTCGTTGGCGTCCCGGCAGGCGGTGGAGGCGCCCTGGTTGTTCGGGTCGCCGGTGTACGAGGCGGTCCAGTAGTAGGTGCCGGCGGTCGTCGTGGTGTACCCCGGGTTGGTGGTGTACTGGCCGGGGCCGTTCACCGGGATGGGGCCGAAGCTCTGCACCAGGGCCGTGCAGGTCGAGTTGCTGTAGAGGTTGAAGGTGATGCTGCCGCCCGCGTTGGCGGAGGCGCCGCCCAGCGTCGCGGTGTCGACGATGGTGTCACCGACCGTCGCCGTGGGCGTTGCCGAGGTGATCAGCGACGTGCAGTTGGTGATCTGCACCGGCTCGGGCGAGATGAAGTCCTTCAGCTCGGAGTTGAAGGCGTCCGAGGAGCGGCTCTTGACGTAGGCGGAGCCGAAGGTCGTGCAGGAGCTGCCCGACGGGAAGAGCGCGCTGTACGAGATCGCCGCCTCGCCGAACGTGAACGGGGCGAGGGCGGTCGGGCTGAGCCCGCCGGTCTGGTTGGAGGGGATCGAGGTGGTGTTGACCGAGCCCACCGCCAGCGGGTTCGACGTACCGCTGATGACCGTCGGGGCACCCCAGACCGAGCCGCTCCAGGTGCGGATGGAGATGGTCGGGACGGTGCCGCCGTTGGAGAGGTCGTACGTGATCAGCTTGTCGCCGACGGTGCGGACCGGGGTCTCCGGCGGCACGTTGGACCCGTTGTTCGCGCAGTTCGTGGGGACCTTCGTCAGGTCACAGAACTTCTGGTTCAGCTCGAAGTCCATGTTCGTGGTGCCCGACGGGTTGTTGACCCGCTGCCAGAACAGCTCCAGGAACTTCGGCGTCGTGGTCTGCTCCGTGTACACGCCGAAGTTCTTCAGGTCGCTCTTGTTCGGCGGGATCGAACCGAACACGATGGTCGGGTTCGGGTCGTCCTCCTTCGAGCCCTGACCGAAGGCGTCGTCGCCGGTTCCGCTGGGCCGGTCGGCCTTCACCAGGACCCCGCTGCGGAACGCGGTGTTGGTGCCGCCGGTGAGCCAGTCGATGCAGGAGGCACCGCCGTTGACGATCAGGTTCGCGTTGAGGTCGATCTCGAAGCGGCTGTTGTCGAGGGCGGTCGCCGTCGTACACAGCTGGACCGCGGCCATCGCCTGGGCGTTCAGCGCCGCCGGTACCGTGAGCGAGGCGGCGAGTGTGGCGGTGACGAGAGCTGCCCTGAGCCGACGCCCTCTACGGGGCGGTGGCGGCTGCACGGAACTGATCACGTGGGGTTCTCCTCATGTGCTTGAGGCCGGAGCGCGCCGTTCGGCACCCCGCTTCCCGACCTGTGGCCCGGACCAGGGGTAGCGCGCAGCGAGGAAGCTAACACCGGCAAATTGCACATACACGGCAACACTCTGTTATGCCTGAATACCGTGATTAGTAACCCAATACACATAAA
Organism: Streptomyces sp. NPDC096339; assembly: GCF_044762985.1. Lineage (NCBI taxonomy): Bacteria > Bacillati > Actinomycetota > Actinomycetes > Kitasatosporales > Streptomycetaceae > Streptomyces > Streptomyces sp. NPDC096339. The sequence continues at coordinate 47,778 of NZ_JBIWFI010000040.1, forward strand.
AGCGGCCCGCGTGGGGGCGCGGGCCGCTTGGAACGAGGGGCGGGATCAGCCGGCGAAGCCCAGCTCGCGGGCGATCAGCATGCGCTGGACCTCGCTCGTGCCCTCGCCGATCTCGAGGATCTTCGAGTCCCGCCACATGCGCGCCACGGGGTACTCGTTCATGAATCCGTAGCCGCCGTGGATCTGGGTCGCCTCGCGGGCGTTGTCGACCGCGACCGTCGAGGAGTACAGCTTCGCGATCGCCGCCTCCTTCTTGAAGGGCTCGCCCGCGACGAGGCGGGAGGCCGCGTCACGCCAGCCCAGCCGGGCCATGTGGGCGCGCATCTCCATGTCGGCCAGCTTGAACTGGATGGACTGGTTGTCGCCGATCGGCTTGCCGAAGGCCTGCCGCTCCTTGGCGTACTTCACCGACTCGTCCACACAGCCCTGCGCGAGCCCCGTGGCCAGGGCCGCGATGGCGATCCGGCCCTCGTCGAGGATCCGCAGGAACTGGGCGTAGCCGCGGCCCTCCTCGCCGACCAGGTTGGCGAGCGGGACCCGTACGTCGTCGAAGGACAGCTCGCGGGTGTCCGAGGCGTTCCAGCCGACCTTGGAGTAGGGGGCGGCCACCGTGAAGCCCGGGGTGCCGGACGGGACGATGATCGAGGAGATCTCCGGGCGGCCGTCGGCCTTGCGGCCCGTCACGGCGGTGACGGTGACCAGGCCGGTGATGTCCGTACCGGAGTTGGTGATGAAGCACTTCGAGCCGTTGATGACCCACTCGTCGCCGTCGCGGACGGCGGTGGTGCGGGTGCCGCCGGCGTCGGAGCCCGCGCCGGGCTCGGTCAGGCCGAAGGCGCCGAGGATCTCGCCGGAGCACATCTTCGGCAGCCAGGTCCGCTTCTGCTCCTCGGAGCCGAAGAGGTAGAGGGGCATGGCGCCGAGGGAGACCCCGGCCTCCAGGGTGATGGCGACCGAGGAGTCGACCCGGGCCAGCTCCTCCAGGGCGATGCCGAGGGCGAGGTAGTCGCCGCCCATGCCGCCGTACTCCTCGGGGAAGGGCAGGCCGAACAGGCCCATGCGGCCCATCTCGGCGACGATCTCGTACGGGAACTCGTGCCGCTCGTACAGGTCGCCGATCTTCGGCGCGATCACGTCGTGCGCGAACGCCTCGACGGTACGGCGGAGTTCCTCGTGCTCGGGGGTGAGCCGGTGGTCGAGGGACATGATCTCGTTACTCCTTGTGGGAGAGGGCGCGGACGGTACGGGAGGGGCTGGGACGCCCCAGCTGTTCGGCCATCCACACGCTCGTGGCGGTGAGGGCGGCCAGATCGACCCCGGTCTCGATGCCGAGGCCGTCGAGCATCCACACCAGGTCCTCGGTCGCGAGGTTGCCGGTGGCGCTCTTCGCGTACGGGCATCCGCCGAGGCCGCCCGCGGAGGCGTCGACGGTGCTCACGCCGTGCTGGAGCGCGGCGAGGGTGTTGGACAGGGCCTGGCCGTAGGTGTCGTGGAAGTGCACGCCGATCCGGTCGGTGGTGACACCCGCCTCGTTCAGGGCGCTGAGCAGCTCCTGGACGTGGCCGGGGGTGGCGACGCCGATGGTGTCGCCGAGGCTCAGCTCGTCACAGCCGAGGTCGAGCAGTGCCTTCGCGACGGAGACCACCTGGTGGACGGGGACGGGGCCCTCCCAGGGGTCGCCGAAGCACATGGAGAGATAGCCCCGGACATGGGCCCCGCCCTCCTTCGCGCGGGCCACGACGGGCTCGAACATCGCGAGGGACTCGGCCACGGTCCGGTTCAGGTTGCGGGAGGCGAAGGTCTCCGTGGCCGAGCCGAAGACCGCGATCCGGGTGGCCCCGAGCGCGAGCGCACGGTCCAGGCCGCGCTCGTTGGGCACGAGGACGGGGAGGTCGGCCTCCACGTCGCCGAGCAGCGGGAAGAGCTGCTCGGCGTCGGCCAGCTGGGGCACCCACTTGGGGTGCACGAAGCTGGTGGCCTCGATGGTGGTCAGCCCGGCGGCGGCCAGACGGTGGACGAACTCCGCCTTCACCTCGGTGGGTACGGCCGTCTTCTCGTTCTGGAGCCCGTCCCGGGCCCCGACCTCGTGGATCCGGACCCGGGCCGGGAGGCCGGGGGCCGGGACGTTCATGGGCAGCCGGTTCACGCGCCCTCCTCCACTTCCGCGTCCGGGGTGACCACGGCCAGGACCTGGTCCATGGCGACCGTGGTGCCGGGCGAGACGTCCAGCTCGGTGACGGTGCCGGCGTGCGGGGCGGAGATGACGTGCTCCATCTTCATCGCCTCGACGACGAGCAGGCTCTGACCGGCCGCCACCTTGTCCCCGACGGCCACCTTGACGACGGTGACGGTGCCGGGCATGGGGGCGGCGAGGGTGTTGGCGCCGCCGCGTCCGGCTCCGCCGAGGTTCGCGGCCACGGGGTCGTGGTCCTGGACGTGCCAGGAGTCGGCGTCGCGACCGAGCCAGGTCCCCTCCGGGGAGGTGGCGTGGCTGAAGTGGTGGGTGACCCCGTCGAGTTCGATGGTGACGCGGTCGGTGGTGCGGCTGATGATCCGGCCGCGGGCCGGTGCGCCGGGGCTCTGCCCCAGACCCCGCGCCTCAAACGCCGGCGAGGCTGGGTTCGGCGCGCCGCCGCCGTCGACTGCGTCCAGCAGGATTTCCTGCTCGGTGCCCCGCTGCCGGGTGCGGATCTCCACCGGGTCCTGGCCCGGGAGGCGGAAGTGGTGCACCGTCCAGGCCGGGGTGCCGCCCAGGCGCCAGCCGCTGGCGGCGTCGAACGGGTCGACCCAGCCCGCCGGCCCGGCCGGGCCGAGCCCGCCCGGCGCGGTGCGGGCGTTCCCGCCCGGCCCCGCCTGGGCGTAACCACCCGGCCCCGCCGGCGTTTGAGGCAGGGGGTACCCCCAGCGGTAGCTGGGGGAGGGTCCGGGCAGAGCCCGGTTTCGGGAAGGGGCGGGGTGGGGGAATGACGCCTTCAGCAGTGCCGCCGCCGCGTACACCTCGGTCGGGACACCCTCCGGGAGGAGCGAAGGCAGGTCGCGCTCGACCAGCCCGGTGTCCAGGTCGCCCGACACCACGTCCGGGTGGGCCAGCAGCCGCCGCAGGAAACCCGCGTTGGTCTGGACACCCAGGATCACGGTGTCCGCCAGCGCACCCCGCAGCACCCGCAGGGCACTGGCGCGGTCGGGCCCGTACGCGATGACCTTCGACAGCATCGGGTCGTACGTCGACCCCACCGGCACGCCCGCCGTCAGGCCCGAGTCCGTACGGACCGCACCACCCGACGGCTCCGACAGGGCCAGCACCGTACCGCCGGACGGCAGGAACCCCCGCGCCGGGTCCTCCGCGCAGACGCGGGCCTCGATCGCGTGGCCGGTCAGCCGGATCTCGTCCTGGGTGACGGGCAGGGCCTCGCCGGAGGCGACCCGCAGCTGCTGTTCCACCAGGTCCAGGCCGGTGATCAGCTCCGTCACCGGGTGCTCGACCTGGAGGCGGGTGTTCATCTCCATGAAGAAGTACGAGGACGGGTCCCCACCCGGGACGATGAACTCCACCGTGCCCGCGCCGACGTACCCGCACGAGCGGGCCGCGTCGACCGCCGCCGCGCCCATCGCCGCGCGGGTCTTCTCGTCGAGCAGCACCGAGGGGGCCTCCTCGATGACCTTCTGGTGCCGGCGCTGGAGCGAGCACTCGCGCTCGCCGAGGTGCACCACGTTGCCGTGGGCGTCCGCCAGTACCTGGATCTCGATGTGCCGGGGCCGGTCGATCCACCGCTCCACGAGCAGCGTGTCGTCGCCGAAGGAGGAGCGGGCCTCGCGGCGGGCCGCCGCGATCTCCTCCGCCAGCACCGCCTCGTCGCGGACGAGCCGCATGCCCTTGCCGCCGCCGCCCGCCGAGGGCTTCAGGAGCACCGGCATGCCGATCTCCGAGGCCGCCGCGACCAGTTCGGCGTCGGTCAGGCCGCTGCCAGAGGAGCCGGGGACCACGGGAACCCCTGCCGCCTTCACCGTCTCCTTGGCGCGGATCTTGTCGCCCATCAGGGAGATGGCGGAGGCGGGCGGCCCGATGAAGGCGAGCCCGGCCTCGGCGCAGGCGGCCGCGAAGGCCGCGTTCTCGGCGAGGAAGCCGTAGCCCGGGTGCACGGCCTCGGCGCCCGTCCGCTTCGCCGCGTCCAGGAGCTTCTCCACCGACAGGTAGCTCTCGGCGGCGGCGGCCGGGCCGATGCGGACGGCCGTGTCGGCCTCCCGTACGTGCCGTGCGTCCGCGTCCGCGTCGCTGAAGACGGCCACGGAGCGGATGCCGAGCTCCCGCAGGGTGCGGATGACCCGGACCGCGATCTCGCCGCGGTTGGCGACCAGAACAGTGCTGAACATCAGTGAGGTCCTCACGTCACACGTCACATACGGAAGATGCCGAAGCCCGAGTCGCCCAGCGGGGCGTTCGCGCACGCGGTCAGGGCCAGTCCCAGCACCTGCCGGGTCTCCATCGGGTCGATGACCCCGTCGTCCCACAGCCGCGCCGTGGCGTAGTAGGCGTTGCCCTGCTCCTCGTACTGCGCGCGGACCGGGGCCTTGAAGGCCTCCTCGTCCTCGGCGGGCCACTCCTGGCCCGCGCCCTCGATCTGGTCGCGCTTGACCGTGGCCAGGACGGAGGCCGCCTGCTCCCCGCCCATGACGGAGATCTTGGCGTTGGGCCACATCCACAGGAAGCGCGGCGAGTAGGCCCGGCCGCACATCGAGTAGTTGCCCGCGCCGTACGAACCGCCGACGACGACCGTCAGCTTCGGCACCCGGGCGCAGGCCACGGCCGTGACCATCTTGGCGCCGTGCTTGGCGATGCCGCCCGCCTCGTAGTCGCGGCCGACCATGAAGCCCGAGATGTTCTGGAGGAAGAGGAGCGGGATGCCGCGCTGGTCGCACAGCTCGATGAAGTGGGCGCCCTTCTGCGCGGACTCGGAGAAGAGGATGCCGTTGTTCGCGATGATCCCGACGGGGTGGCCGTGGATCCGGGCGAAGCCGGTGACCAGCGTCTGCCCGTACTCCGCCTTGAACTCCTGGAAGCGGGACCCGTCCACGACCCGCGCGATGATCTCGCGGGCGTCGTAGGGGGTGCGCGAGTCGACGGGGACCGCGCCGTACAGCCCGTACGGGTCCACCTTCGGCTCTTCCGGCGCCTCCACCGACCAGGGCAGGGCCCCGCGGTCGGGCAGGGTCGCCACGATGTTCCGTACGATCCGCAGCGCGTGCGCGTCGTCCTCCGCGAGGTGGTCCGTCACGCCCGAGATCCGGGAGTGGACCTCGCCGCCGCCCAGCTCCTCGGCCGTGACCACCTCACCGGTGGCGGCCTTCACCAGCGGCGGGCCGCCGAGGAAGATCGTGCCCTGGCCGCGGACGATGACGGCCTCGTCGCTCATCGCCGGTACGTACGCCCCGCCCGCCGTGCACGAGCCGAGGACGGCCGCGATCTGCGGGATGCCGGCGCCCGACATGCGGGCCTGGTTGTAGAAGATCCGGCCGAAGTGCTCCCGGTCGGGGAAGACCTCGTCCTGCATGGGCAGGAAGGCGCCGCCCGAGTCGACCAGGTAGAGGCAGGGGAGACGGTTCTCCAGGGCCACCTCCTGGGCTCGGAGGTGCTTCTTGACGGTCATCGGGTAGTACGTGCCGCCCTTGACGGTGGCGTCGTTCGCGACGATCACGCACTCGCGGCCGCTGACCCGGCCGATGCCCGCGATGACCCCGGCCGCGGGGGCCGCGCCCCCGTACATGCCCTCGGCGGCCAGCGGGGCCAGCTCCAGGAACGGGGACCCCGGGTCGAGGAGGGCGTCCACCCGGTCGCGCGGGAGGAGCTTCCCGCGGGCGGTGTGGCGGGCGCGGGCCTTCTCGCCGCCACCGAGGCGGGCCGCTTCGAGTCGGGCGCGCAGGCCCTCGGCGAGCTCGCGGTGGGCGGCCTCGTTGGTCCGCCAGGCCTCGGACGCCGGGTCCGCGGCGGTCGTCAGCACTGGTGCCTGCTGCATCGGTCGAGCTCCCTTGCTCGGTCCACACTGTGCACACTGTTAATGGTCGTTAACGTGTATGCGCCTTAGGTTAACGACCGCTAACCGCCCTGTCTAGAATGGATTCCCATGAGCACCAGAGCGGCCGCACCGACCCGACGCGAGCAGATCCTCAGTGAGGCCGCCCGCCTCTTCGCCGCGCGCGGGTTCCACGGCGTCGGCGTGGACGAGATAGGGGCCGCGGTGGGCATCAGCGGCCCCGGCCTGTACCGGCACTTCGCGGGCAAGGACGCCATGCTCGCCGAGCTGCTCGTCGGGATCAGCGAGCGGCTGCTGACGGGCGGGCGGCGCCGCGCCGAGGAGACCGCCGGGGATCCGGAGGCCCTGCTGGCCTCCCTCATCGACGGGCACATCGACTTCGCCCTCGACGACCGGGCGCTGATCACCCTCCACGACCGCGAGCTCGAAAAGCTCCGGGAGGCCGACCGCAAGCTCGTACGGCAGCTGCAGCGCCAGTACGTCGAGCTGTGGGTGGACGTCGTACGCCGCCTCCACCCCGAGGTGGGAGAGGCGGAGGTACGGGTCTCCGTGCACGCGGTCTTCGGCCTGCTGAACTCGACCCCGCACCTGGCGGCCCTCGGGCGGGAGGCGACGGAGGCCCTGCTGCGCAGGCTCGCGCACGGGGCGTTCGGGGCGCTGTCGGCGTGAGCGGGCGCGGGCGGCTGTTCCGAAGATCGGAATGGACCCGGCGCCTGCGCCCGGGCGGCGGCAGAATGGCCCGTATGCCGAAGCCGATAGAGACGCCCAGCCGTGCCGAACTCATCGACCATCTGGTCCGCACGCGGATCGCGGGACAGGTCGCGACCCCGCGCGACAACAACCTGAGCCACTACCGCAAGCTCGCCAATGGCGACCGGCACTACTGGCTCGGCCTGGAGCTGGGCGACCGCTGGACGGACGAGCAGGACGTGCTCGCGGTGATGGCCGAGCGCGTCGGCGTGGTCGACGACCCCTCGTACCGGGCCGGACAGGACACCATCGACCCCGAACTGACCGTGGCCGGACTGGACCGGATGGCGGCCCGGCTGCGGAAGGCGGCGCTGGACCGCCAGAGCGTGCTGTTCGCCACCGGGCACCCGGGCGGGCTGCTGGACGTCCACCGGGCGACGGCCGCGGCGCTGCGCGGCGCCGGCTGCGAGATCGTGGTCATCCCGGCGGGCCTGACCGCCGATGAGGGCTCGGTGTGGCAGTTCGCGGACGTCGCGGTGCTGGAGCGGGGCGCGACCCTGTGGCACACGCACTCGCCGGAGCCGATGGCCGCGATCCTGGACGGGCTGATGGCCGAGAACCGCCCGCAGCCGGACCTGGTCGTCGCCGACCACGGCTGGGCGGGCTGCGCGGCACAGCGCGGCCTGGACGCGGTGGGCTACGCGGACTGCAACGACCCGGCGCTGTTCATCGCCGAGGCGGAGGGCACCCTCCAGGTGGCGGTCCCCCTGGACGACCACGTCCGCGACCCGCGCTTCTACGACCCGATGGTGGCGTACCTCCTCGCGGCGGCGGGCCTGCGGGCCGAGTAGCCCTGCGGGCCGCCCTCCGGGGCTCCGCCCCCGCACCCCGCGCCTCAAACGCCGGCGGGGCTGAGAATGCCCGCCAGGCGCCCGGCGCATCCGTGCGCTGCGCGCACTTGCAAGCCGACATCGGCCGAATCCAGCCCCGCCGGCGTTTGAGGCGCGGGGTCTGGGGCGGGGCCCCAGGGTGCCGCGCAGCGGCAGCTCCGGCCCTGTCGGTGGGCGCCGGTACGGTCGCCCCATGAGCGATCGCCCGAACCCGCTGACCGCGCTCGGCTCCGCCGTGCCCGGCCTGCCCCCGGGCCGCCTCGTCAGCCGGCCGGTGCGGCGGAGCCGGCTGCGGCGGGCCCGGAGGGAGCCGTTGCTGTGGCTCTCCGACGAGCCGGTCGACGCACCCGCCTCCGTGTACCCCGCGCCCGCCGGGTTCCGGGCCGTACTGCTGCACGACAGGCACGGGCCGCAGGAGTGGTGGGACGACGAGGAACACCTGAACCCGCGGATGACCTCCGAGCCCGACGACCATCACGCCCAGCCGGTGCTGCGGGACTTCTGGGACGCGGTGGTGCCCGACCCCGAGGAGGGGGAGGAGGGTGTGGACCTGATCGCCCCCTTCGGGCGGGACTGGCCCGGCCTCGCCGCGGCGGGAGCGGCGGACGGGGATCCGGGCGCGGGGGCCGACGTGCTTGCCCATGAGCTCATCCGGGACGGAGCACTGGGCCGCCCCCGGCTCGCCCTGGTCCCGGCCGGGCGGGGAGCGGACGTGCCCGCCGCGCTCGGCTGGGGCGGCCCGGTCAACCACGAGAACGACACGGCCAGGATCAGCGCGGTGCTGCGCTCCTGGGAGGACCGGTTCGGCGCCCGCCTCCTCGCCCTGGGCTTCGACCGCCTCGACCTGTACGTGGCGGCCCCGCCCCGCACCCCGGTCGAGGCCCTGCCGGTGGCCGCGGAGCACTTCGCGTTCTGCCCGGACAACGTCCGGCAGGGCTCGGGCACGATCAGGGCCTACGCCGAGGAGGCGCTGATCGGCACCGACCACTGGTCGTTCTGGTGGGACTGACCGGGGCCGGGCGCCTGGTCAGCGGCCGCCCGCCATGGTGTTCTGGAGCCAGTCGAAGACGACCTCGCAGTGCAGTTGCGGTGCCATGGGGGAGCAGTGCAGCTGAGCGCCTTGCCGCGCGGTCAGCTTGACGTAGTCCTTCGGGGACGTGAGCGCGTCGTACATCCGGCGGGGCTGACCCGGGTAGAACTGCTCGCCCTCGTAGTCGAGCACCAGGGTCGGAGCCTTGATGCGGCCGACGACATCGGTGATCGTCAGGGCCTGGATGCGGGTGGCGGGGGTGTAGAAGTCGGTGAACAGCTTGCCCCGGCGCGCTTCGAGCATGGCCGGAACGGAGAAGGGTTCGAAGCGCTTCTTCATCACGTCGGCCGCGTCCGGGGGCAGTTCGGGAACGACCTCCTTGTTCCAGATGTCGTTCGTCTGCTGCTTGTCGGGGGTGAGGATCTTCCGGATCTCCGGCGGGAAGCCCAGCCACGGCTCCACGCAGCCGGGCATGGCCACGAGGGCCGCGATCCGGTGCTCGAACGCCGCGGCCCGCGGTGCGAGGTCTCCCGCCATGCTCAGGCCGGTCAGGGCGATCCTGTCGGGGTCCACGTCGGCGCGGGCCGTCAGCCAGTCGACCAGGGGAGTGACGACCTTCTCCCAGGTGGGGGTGAACACCACCTGGTCGACGAAGAGCAGCTGCCCCTGGCCGGGCCCGTCGTAGACGAGCGCGTTCCAGCCGCGGTCGAGCGCGGCCGGGACCCCGTAGGTCCACATGTCCACGTTCTGGCCGTCGCTGCCGTTGGTCAGGATCACGGTGGGGCGGGGAGTGCCGGACGTGTCGGGCCGGAAGAACCACACGGGCAGCGGTGTCGTCCCGTAGGGGACGCCGGCCTTCACCGGCGCGGGTTCGCACAGGCCGCAGAAGGTGTCCCAGGCTCCGCGGCCCGCCTTGTACAGCTTCTCCTCGGCGCCCGGATCGTCGGAACCGAGGACGAAGAACAGCGCCTGGCCGTAGTACTGGGCGGCGCGCAGCGCCCGGAACCGTTTGGTCTGCGCGTCGGCCGGCGCGCCGGGCGGGGGCTTCATGAGCTCGTCGCCGAGCTTGCGGAAGGTCTCCACGTACGTCTGCGCGCTCAACCCGGCCCGGTTGATCGCGTTCACGGCGGTGAGGACCTCGCCGACCTCGGCGGCGCCGGCCCCCGAGGAGCCGAGCGCGAGGAGCCCGCCGAAGTTGTACGCCGGGTCCGCGAACAGCGTCATCACGCCCGGGGTGATGCCGGCCGCGGCCGCGCTGGGGGTGGGGGAACCGCTCGTGGCGGCTGCCGGAGCCCCGTTCGCGCCGGTGCGGGTGCAGCCCGTCGCGACCGCGCCCGCTCCGGAGAGGAGGACGGCACGGCGGGTGGGTCCGGAGTTCCGGCCGCCGGTGATGTGCGTCATGTCATCGGAACGTAGACGCGTCCGGGCGGGACGGCATCCGCTCCGTACGGGCCGGAGCCGTCCCCGCGTGCGGTCGCGGACGCACCGCACCCGGTGCGGCGGGGCGAAGGCCCGTATGTCGACCGCTCGGGGCTCATGGGGCCGTTCGGCGGAACGGCCCCCGGGTCAGGCACGCGGGACGCGTACGACACCCTCCTGGATGACGGTGACCGCGAGGCGCCCGTCCTGGGTCCAGATGCGGGCCTGGCCGAGGCCCCGCCCGGCGGCGGCCGAGGGCGACTCCTGGTCGTACAGCAGCCACTCGTCGGCGCGGAACGGCCGGTGGAACCACATCGCGTGGTCCAAGGAGGCGCCGACCACGTCACCGACGGCCCAGCCGCCCCGCCCGTGGGCGAGCAGCACCGAGTCGAGCAGGGTCATGTCGGAGACGTAGGTGGCCAGGCAGGTGTGCAGCAGCGGGTCGTCGCTGTCCAGCTTGTCGGCCGTACGGAACCACACCTGCGTGTGCGGTTCGATGGGTTCGCCGACGCTGCCCCACGGAGGGGTCGTCGCGTACCGCAGGTCCACGGCGCCGCGCGCCGCGATCAGCCGCTCCACCACGCCCGGGTCGCGGAAGACGTCCCGGTACTCGGGCAGCGACTGCTCCGCCGTCGGCAGGGACTCCGGGTCCGGGGCGGCGGGCATGGCGGCCTGGTGGTCGAGGCCCTCCTCGTGCGTCTGGAACGACGCCGAGAGGTGGAAGATCGGCCGGCCGTGCTGGACGGCGACCACCCGGCGGGTGGTGAAGGAACGCCCGTCGCGGATCCGGTCCACCGAGTAGACGATGGGCGCGCCCGCGTCCCCGGCGCGCAGGAAGTACGAGTGCAGCGAGTGCGCGGTGCGGTCCTCGGGCACGGTCCGGCCGGCCGCGACCAGTGCCTGGGCCGCGACCTGACCACCGAAGACGCGCGGTACCAGCGAAGGACGGCTGATACCGCGGAAGATGTTCTCCTCGATCTGCTCCAGGTCGAGCAGATCGAGGAGCGTCGTCAGTGCCTCGTTCATGGGGAAAGGTTAAGTGCCTTGACCGATCGAGGACTTAGAGGCCCATGGACTTGGCGATGATGGACTTCATGATCTCGCTGGTGCCGCCGTAGATGCGGTTCACGCGGTTGTCGGCGTACAGGCGGGCGATCGGGTACTCGTTCATGTAGCCGTAACCGCCGTGCAGCTGGAGGCACTTGTCGATCACGCGGTGCGCGACCTCGGTGCAGAACAGCTTCGCGGACGCGGCCTCGGCGGCGGTCAGCTCGCCGGCGTCCAGGGCCTCCAGGGCGCGGTCGGCGACGGCCTCGGCGGCGTCCACCTCGGCCTGGCAGGCGGCCAGTTCGAACTTGGTGTTCTGGAAGTGCGCGACCGGCTTGCCGAAGACGGTGCGGTCGGTCACGTACTGCTGGGCGAACCGGACGGCGGCCTTGGCCTGCGCGTACGCGCCGAAGGCGATGCCCCAGCGCTCCGAGGCCAGGTTGTGGCCGAGGTAGTAGAAGCCCTTGCCCTCCTCGCCGAGCAGGTCCTCGACCGGGACCTTCACGTCGACGAACGCCAGCTCGGCGGTGTCGGAGGTGCGCAGGCCGAGCTTGTCCAGCTTGCGGCCGATGGAGTAGCCCTCGGACTTGGTGTCCACGGCGAACAGGGAGATGCCGAAGCGGCGGTCCTCCGCGGTCGGGGCGGAGGTGCGGGCGCAGACGATCACGCGGTCGGCGTGGACGCCACCGGTGATGAAGGTCTTGGCGCCGTTGAGGACGTAGTGCGTGCCGTCCTCGGAGAGCTTGGCGGTGGTCTTCATGCCCGCGACGTCGGAGCCGGTGCCCGGCTCGGTCATCGCGAGGGCCCACATCTCCTCACCGCTGACGAACTTCGGGAGGAAACGCTTCTTCTGCTCGGCGTCGGCCAGCATCTTGATGTAGGGGAGCGCGAGCAGCACGTGGACGCCGGAGCCGCCGAACTGGACGCCCGCGCGCGAGGTCTCTTCGTAGAGCACGGCTTCGAACTTGTGGGTGTCCAGGCCCGCGCCGCCGAACTCCTCGGGGACGTTGATGCCGAAGATGCCCAGCTCGCCGAGCTTGTAGTAGAAGTCGCGAGGAGCCTGGCCCGCCGCGAACCACTCGTCGTAGACGGGGACGACCTCGGCCTCGATGAAGGCGCGGATGGTCTCGCGGAACGCCTCGTGGTCCTCGTTAAAGACGGTACGGCGCACGGCCGGCTCCCCTTTCTGCGGCTAAACCGCCGCCGCTCTCGCGGAGGTGGTTGCGCGCCGTCGTGGTTCCTCAATTGATGGCTGATGCCTAAGCGCTTGCTCAGATTAAGTTACCCGTGAGTTGTCCTTGGTGTCCAGAGTGCGGTACGCCACTGCGGGGCGGAGGTCAGCGGGGCACGCCGAGCCGGTCCAGCAGCTCGTGGAGGCGGGCGGCGGGCAGGCCCGGGTTGGCCGCGGCGCCCTCGGCCGTCCCCGGGTCCTCCAGGAGTGATGCGAGCAGCCCGGCGGGCAGCAGCAGACTCGCCGCGGCGGCCGTGCGTACGAGGGCCTCGGGATCGGAGAGGAGCCGTACGGGCGGCTCGTCCAGCGTGAGGTCGGCGGCGGCCAGCGCGCGGACCTCCGCGTCCTTGTGGTCGAGGAGGTGCCCGAGCCCGGTACGGGGCAGGTTCGGCAGCGTCAGCAGGTGCGGGCGCTGCCGGGGGCGGGCGAGGAAGGTGTCGAGCACGATCCCCGGCGGCGCGAGGGGGTGGTGGCGGGCCAGCGCGTGCCGCACCTCCGGAGCGGGGTCCGCTGCCAGCAGCTCCACCAGCTCCCCGGGCAGCAGCCGGTACGTGGCGGCCAGCCGGCGCATGGGCTCGTGCTCGGAGCGGGCGCAGGCGGAGTACCAGTCGCCCTCCTGCTCCAGGCGGCCCTCGACGATCGGGCAGGCGCAGTCGGAGCCGTGGAAGACGACGTGGTCGACGGCGTCGCGCTGGGCCCAGGTGCGGGGCAGCGGGTGGATTCGGGCGCGCGTGCGCACCCGCTCGTCCGGGTCCCCGGCCAACTCCGCGAGGAGCGCCGGGGCGATGTCGGCCCGGGCCGCCACGGCCGCGCGGACCTCCGGATCGGGGTCGCGGGCGAGGCGGGCGACGGCGTCGGCGGGGGTGCGGCGGTTGTAGGCCAGTTCGTAGAGGTTCCGGCGCCCGGCGAGACAGGCCTCGACCACCGCCCGGGACACCGCGCAGTTCATGAGCAGGTGCCCCCTGTGGTGGCCGTCCCGCTCGGGCAGCTCGGCCTCCATGGCCTCGGCGTCGAGGTGGCGGCTCGACCGGCGCGCGGCCCCGCGCACGCCGGGATCCGGATCGGCCAGGAGGGCCTCCTGCTGCCCGGGGGTCAGCCAGTCCCACGGGCCGGTCCCGTGGACCCTGAGCGCGGGGTCCGGGTGCTCCGGCAGTCGGCGGCGAAAGGAGAGCGGTATCTGCCGGGAGAACTCCAGATCCTGCCGGATCTCGTCCGCGGTGACGACGCCGTCGCCGTCCGGGTCGTCCTGCGCGGTCAGCAGCACCTCCAGGACATCGTCGGGCAGCGGGCGGATCCTGCCCGTACGGACCCGTGGACCCCCGGCGAGCGTGGTGCGCACCAGCGAGTCCGGGTCGCGGGCGAGCCGGCCGCGCTGGGCGGGGTCGGCGTGGGGGTTGCGGGCGAAGGCCCGGCGGACCGGGCGCTCGGGGTGGGCCAGCACCGCCTCGACGACGGCCGGGGGCAGGTCGCGCTCCTCGCAGAGGGATGTCCAGACCTCGCGGGCGGCCGGGTCGAGGAGTCGTACCAGGACGTCCGCCGGCGCGGCCGGATTGGCGGCGATGCCGCGCAGCCAGTGCTCGCGGAGCGGTTCGGAGCACCGTTCGGGGGACGGCTCGGGGGACGGTTCGGGGCGGCCGGGGAGGTCGGAGGGCATCAGGGCATCCTCGCAGCGGCCACGGTCGGCCCGCGAGGGTTTTGCGCGCGCGCCGTGGGCGTACGACGAGGCAGGGCCTCCCGGTGCCGCTCGGAGTGTTCACACTCACGAGCCGCCCAGGAGGCCCTGCCCCTCGGGCCGGAGCCCGGTCGTCAGAACACCACGGTGCCCTCGGGCGGGATCACGATGTCGCCGAGGTTCTTGAAGAGGATGTCGGTGCCACCCTGCTGGATGTGGAGTACGACGTTGTCGTACTCGACCCGGGTGAGGTTGACGGTCCAGTTCCCGTTGGGGCAGACGTCCCGCGAGGACGGAGCGTCCGGGATCGGGAGGTTCACGTTGTTGAAGGTGATCTGGCCGTTGCGCGGGTTGAAGTTCCTCGTGGGGCCGACGACGGTGTTGAACTCGGTGCCCTGACCCGGAGCGGTGTTGCCGCCCCGGTTCACACAGATGTACTCGGCCTGGACGGAGTCCGCGGTGAGGAAGGCGGCGGTGGGGCGGTTGCCCAGACCGGCCGCCTTGCCGCTGCAGGTGAGGCCCGAGGTGAGGGACTTCGTGCAGGTGATCGCCCCGATGAAGTGTTCACCTTGGGCGGTGGCGGTCACCGTGCCGGCGGCACTGGCGACGAGGGTGAGGAGCGCGGTCGCGAGGACGCGTCGCATGGGTTCTCCGTTTCGATGGAGGCTGAGACGAGTGCGCGACGGGCCTCCGGGCCGCGTCGGCGAACCAGCCATGTCACGGCGGCCGCGGAGTCATGCACGCGTTGAGATGTCCGGCGTAGGGATCGCGCCGCTGGGAGTGACACCGTCGGCGGGTCTGCGCGTGGCCGGCCGCTCACGCCTCCGGGTCCTGGCGGAGGGCGAACCACAGCTCCATGCGGGTGTCCGGGTCGTCGAGGTCGCGGTCCAGGAGGGTGGCGCAGCGGGCGATGCGCTGGCGGACGGTGTTGCGGTGGACGCCGAGGGCGGCGGCGGTGCGGTCCCAACTGCCGTGGTGGGCCAGCCAGGCGCGCAGGGTGGCGCGGAGGGCGGGGCCCAGCGGCGCCAGGAGGGCCTCGGCGTGCGCACGGGCCTCCGCTTCGCCGACCAACCCCGCGAATCCGCGGTCCGCGTGCCGGGCGAGCGGGGTGCGGGCGGCGTCGGCGCGCTGGAGTGCGCGCCGCGCCTGGGCGTCGGCGGCCGCCAGGGCCTCCGGGCCGGCCGGGCCGCTCACCCCGAGGCGCCATCCCGGTTGCGGGGTGGGCTCCCGCTCGGTGAGCAGGCGTACGTCGTCCCCGCGCGCGTCCAGCAGTACGGTGCCCAGCGCGGCCGCCAAGGCGTGCGGGTCGGCCGCGCCGCGGGCGTGGACGACGTACCAGGGACCGGGGGCCAGAACCCCGGCGGGGGAGGCACCGAGCAGCATCCGGGTCAGCGCCGCGGCCTCGTCCCCGCCGGGCCGGACGGCCGTGAGCAGGCTCAGCAGGACGGCGGCGACCGAGGCCACGGTGTGGTCCCCGGGGTTCCGGGCCGGGGTGGCGGTACCGAGGGCGGCGCCTGGGCCCAGGGAGTAGGCGGCCAGGTGCCAGCCGCCGACCTGGTCGGTGGCGGTGGCCGGCCCCCCGGGCCGCCCGACCCGAGCCGACAACACCTCCAGCGCCTCCACCACCGGCCCCCCACCCCGCCCCGCGCCGGCCGTGCCCGACGTACCCCCACCGGCTCCGGCCCCGACCGCGCGGCCCCCACCCGGGCCGCCGGCCGTACCGGTTGCGGGCGTGCTGCCGCCGGCGGCGCCGCCCCCGGGCGTGGCCGCGCCGGTCGGGGGTGGGCCCGCCGTGGGGCCGTTCGGCCAGAGCGCCACGTGGCCGCCCAGGCTCGCCGAGAGGCGGGCCAGTACGGCTGGGACCGGGTCCGGGCGGGCGGCTGCCGCGGCCAGGGACTGCTGGGCCTCGGTGACCCGGCGCAGCTCCCGCGTACGGGCCTCCGCCATCAGCCGCCAGACGGTACGGGCGACCACCGTGAACGGGGTCCCCGGCGGGACCTCGACCAGCGGCAGGCCGTACCGCCCGCACGCCTCGGCCAGCCCCGGCGGCACCTCCTCGTGCACGGGGGCCACGCCGAAGCCGAGCGCCGCCACCCCGGCACGCGCCAGCCGGGCGACGTACTCCTCCGGGTCGCCGGACCAGGCCCCCGCGGTCAGCAGCAACTCACCGCCCAGCAGGTACGGCGAGGGATCCGCCATCTCGGAGGCGTGCACCCCGTGCACCTCGGCCCGCTCGGCCCCCTCGGGCCCGGCCAGCAGCCGCAGCCCGAGCGCCGCCAGCGGCACGGGCGGTGTCGGTGGGGCCGACGGTGCGGCCGGGGTTGGTCCGCCCGCCTCCCTGGGGAGCTCTGGCATGGATACTCCGTACAGTCAATCGGCTCTCTATGGATGAAACGTACACTTCGGACCCGCCCGGACGCGCCGTACGCTCGAAGGACCGCACACGTCAGGCCAGAGAAAGAGGCACAGCCATGAGCACGCAGCCGCGCGGACCCGTCGACTCCTCCCGCATCCCGCGCTACGCGGGCCCCGCGACCTTCGCCCGGCTGCCCCGCCTCGACGAGGTCGGTTCCGCCGACGTCGCCGTCGTCGGCGTGCCCTTCGACTCGGGCGTCTCCTACCGTCCCGGCGCCCGCTTCGGCGGCAACGCGATCCGCGAGGCCTCGCGCCTCCTGCGCCCGTACAACCCGGCCCAGGACGCCTCCCCCTTCGCCCTCGCGCAGGTCGCGGACGCCGGCGACATCGCCGTGAACCCCTTCAACATCAACGAGGCCGTCGAGACGGTCGAGGCCGCCGCCGACGAGCTGCTCTCCGCCGGCTCCCGCCTGATGACCCTCGGTGGCGACCACACCATCGCCCTCCCGCTCCTGCGCTCCGTCGCCAAGAAGCACGGCCCGGTCGCGCTGCTGCACTTCGACGCGCACCTGGACACCTGGGACACGTACTTCGGCGCCGAGTACACCCACGGCACCCCGTTCCGCCGCGCCGTCGAGGAGGGCATCCTCGACACCGAGGCGCTGTCCCACGTCGGTACCCGCGGCCCGCTCTACGGCAAGCAGGACCTCGACGACGACGCCAAGATGGGCTTCGGCATCGTCACCTCCGCCGACGTGTACCGCCGCGGCGCCGACGAGATCGCCGACCAGCTGCGCCAGCGCATCGGCGACCGCCCCCTCTACATCTCCATCGACATCGACGTGCTCGACCCGGCCCACGCGCCCGGCACCGGCACCCCCGAGGCCGGCGGCATGACCTCCCGCGAGCTGCTGGAGATCATCCGGGGCCTGTCCTCCTGCAACCTGGTTTCGGCCGACGTCGTCGAGGTCGCCCCGGCGTACGATCACGCGGAGATCACCTCGGTCGCGGCCTCGCACACCGCGTACGAGCTGACCACGATCATGAGCCGTCAGATCGCCGCCTCGAAGGCCCTGTAGGGCCGGGCAGGACGAGCAAGGCGAAGCGGGCGGCCCGAGCAGCACAGCACGAAGGGCACGCACGCACGTGACGCACGACCACGACCTGGTACTCCGTCCCACCGAAGCCCAGACGGCGGCCGCACTCGCGCCGCCGCCCGGGCGCACGGGCGGGGACCTGGTCGTGGAGTCGCTGCGCTCGCTCGGCGCGACCACCGTGTTCGGACTGCCCGGGCAGCACGCCCTGGCCCTCTTCGACGCGGTGGGCCGCTCCGACCTCCGCCTGATCGGGCTCCGTACGGAGAACAACGCGGCCTTCGCCGCCGACGCGTACGGCCGCCTCACGGGCGAGGCGGTCCCGCTGCTCCTGTCGACCGGCCCGGGCGCGCTCATGGCGCTGCCGGCCCTCGCCGAGGCGGCGGCGGCCTCGGCCCCCGTCCTGGCGATCTCCTCGCAGGTCCCGACCCCCGGCCTGGGCGGCGGCCGACGCGGCCACCTGCACGAGCTCCGGGACCAGGCCGCCTCCTTCCGCGAGGTGGTGAAGTCGGTCCACACCGCCCGCACCCCCTCCCAGATCCCCTCCGTGATCGCGGAGGCGTGGGAGTCGGCGCTGACCGCCCCGCACGGCCCGGTCTGGGTGGAGATCCCCGAGGACGTGCTGCGCGCGGAGACACTGATCCCGCAGGTCACCGGCGTCGACGCGTCCCCGCACGAGCTCGCCCCGCGCCCGGAGCTCACCGCACTGGCCGCCCACTGGCTGTCGAAGGCCGAGCGCCCGGTGATCATCGCGGGCGGCGGAGTCGTCCGCGCCGACGCCGCCGGCAAGCTCAAGCAGCTGGCGGAACGCCTGAACGCCCCCGTCGTCACCACCTTCGGCGGCAAGGGCGCCTTCCCGTGGACGCACCCGCTGTCGCTCCAGTCATGGCTGGAGGACCGCCACACGACGGACTTCCTGGAGGACGCGGACGTCCTGCTCGTCGTCGGCTCGGGCCTGGGCGAGCTGTCCTCGAACTACCACACGTTCTTCCCCACCGGCCGGGTCGTCCAGATCGAGGCCGACCTCGGCAAGCTGGAGTCCAACCACCCGGCCCTGGGCATCCACGCCGACGCCCGCCTCGCCCTCCAGGCCCTCCTGGAAACGGTGGAGCCCCGCCCGGACGAGCAGGCCCCCGAGCGGGTCCGCGCACTCCTCGCAGCGATCGCGGAGCGCCTCGCCCCGCAGGAGGTCGCCCTGGAGCAGCAGCTCCTGACCTCGATCCGCGCGGCCCTCCCGCCCCGCTCCCCGTCCTTCTGGGACATGACGATCCTGTCGTACTGGGCCTGGTCGGCCTTCGACGCGAAGCACCCCAACACCATGCACTCGGCCCAGGGCGCGGGCGGCCTCGGCTACGCTTTCCCCGCCGCGCTCGGCGCGTGCGTGGCCGAGCCGGACACCCCGGTCCTGGCGGTCTCGGGCGACGGCGGCGCGATGTACTCGGTCGCCGACCTGGCCACCGCCCGCCAGCACGACCTGGACGTCACCTGGCTGATCGTGGACGACGGCGGCTACGGCATCCTGCGCGAGTACATGACGGACTCCTTCGGCCGTGCCACGGCCACGGAGCTCACCCGTCCCGACTTCACGGCCCTGGCGGAGTCCTTCGGCGTCCCGGCCGCCACGACGAGCCCGCACACCCTGAAGGACGATCTCAAGAAGGCCCTCGCCACCCCGGGCCCGTCGGTCCTCGTCCTCCCGGCCACCCTCAGGATGTTCGCCCCGACGCACCTCTAGATACGCGGCCGGCAGCGCCTTTAGGGGTTGGGCAGGCATCTCGTTAGGGTGGCTGTGATCAGTTCCGGGCGCAGTCCGAGGGGGAGCGGTGTCGTTCGAGCAGGAGTGGGCCCAGCAGAAGCAGACGGCCATGGCCGGGGACGGGTCGCCGCAGATGCGCCTCAACCAGCTCGCCGCCGACCCGGGAGGCGGTGGCGGCGGGCAGGGAGTCCTGGCGACGGCCCCGCCCGAGAAGAAGAAGGCGGCCAACACCATCGAGAACGTCCTGCAGCCCGGCACGACGAAGGCCGCCGACGCCGCCGACGAGCCGACGCAGGGCGCCGTCAAGGCCTTCAACGGCTGGGAGACCGCGGTGGGCCTGTCCAAGGCCCACACGCAGTGGGACGACCAGGTGAAGCGCCTGATGGGGCGGCTGAACTCGGAGAAGACGGCCCTGCGCGGGGCCTCGAACCTGTTCACCGGACAGGACCAGCTCACGGGCCGGACCTTCCAGCCGGTCCAGTCGCAGTCCAAGGTCAACGGGCTCTAAGGGGAGACGTGCCGAGCTACGCCGAAATCATGCAGACGGACCTCTCAGCGCTCACCACGGCGGCCGAAGGCTGGAAGTCCATGGCGACGCAGTTCAAGACCATGGAGGAGGTGTACCGGGACGAGGTCCAGAGCGTCTCCTCCGGCAACGGCTGGCTGGGCTCCAGCCAGCAGACCGCCGCCTCCGGCTCGTCCATGACCCGCCAGGAGTTCGCGGCGGCGCAGACCGAGGCACTGGCCATGGAGTCGCTGCTGCGTGACGCGCACGCCAAGTTCACCGAGCTCAAGGGCCGGGTGACCTCGGCCGTCGCGGACGCCGTCAGCGCGGGGATGAAGGTCTCGGACGCCGGCATCGCGAGCTACGACTTCGGCAAGGCGGACCCGGCCACGGCGAACGCGATCCGCCACGACCCCGACCTCCCGGAGATCGAGCGGTCCTGGACGAGCCGGATCGCGGACACGGTCAAGGCGGTCACGGAGTTCGACGCGGACGTCAAGACGGCCCTGATGAGCGCCTCCGGGGCCGACGGCACCGCGATGTTCGGCTTCAACTCCAAGGCCGTCAACGACGTGGAGGCCGTGGAGGCGCTGGCCCTCACCCAGAAGATCCGCGACGGAAAGGCCTCTCCGGAGGAGCTGCGGCACTACGACGAGGTCCTTCGGCAGAACTCCAAGGACAAGCACTTCAGCGAGGCGTACCTGCACTCGCTGGGCGCGAAGGACACCTTGCAGCTGGCCGACCAGATGAACCTGGCGGCCGTCGACCGGGGCACCTCGGCGGCCGACAAGAAGCTCTACGAGTCGATCAACGCCGGCCTCGCGGGGACCATCGCCTCGGGCACGAAGGACCCGGACAGCTACGCCTACAAGGGCTTCGTGGACGGCCTCAAGGAGCGCGGCCCCGAGCTCCAGGCCAAGGGCCTGCGGCCGATGTACGGCTACCAGGCGCTCGTGACCCTGATGGCGAACGGCGACGGCTACGGCAAGCAGTTCCTCAACGACATCGGCAACGGCATGATCGAGGCCGAGAAGTCGAAGCCGCACATGTACGACCACGCCTACGACTCCCAGCGCCCGAACCTGGTCTCCGACCCCCTGGACGGCCTGCTCGGCATCATGGCGAAGGACCCGGCCTCGGCGGAGTTCTTCCTCGACCCCGACGCCCCGGGGAACAAGAACGAGCACCTCAAGTACATGCTCACCGACCGCGACATGCCGGACCCCTGGATCTCGACGGGCGTCGGCCAGCCGATCGAGATGCACGGCGACAAGACGGCCGGCCTGGGAGCCGCCCTCCAGGCGGCGGCCACCGGCCACACGGACGGCGAGAAGCTCGGCCCGCCCGGCCCGCACACCGAGGGCCAGGCCCGCGTGATGCACAACGCGATCCGCTTCCTGGACGACGAGATGGGCGGCGACGAGTTCCCGGAGGACCTCAAGGGCCTGCAGCAGCCGATGGCGAGGGCCCTGGTCGACTACGTGGGGGACACCCACGAGATCCTCGGCGGACAGAACGCCGACCTGGGAGGGGGCAAGGGCAGCGACTCGATCCACGGCTCGGGCGACAAGGCCCAGATCGCAGTCGGTCAGGGCAGCCTGATCCGCGTGATGCGCGGCATCGCGGACGACGGCCCGTCCTACGCCCTGCTGGTCGAGGCGGAGCGGGCCTACTCGGCGGAGCAGCTCGCGACGGCCGCCCCGTTCAAGGCCGACTCCCCGCACCAGGTCAGCGCAGACTGGGACAACCGTGCGCACGACATCGGCGCGGCGGCCGGCGCGCTCAACGGCATCGGCGCCGACGTCTACAAGGACAAGGAAGACGACGCCGTCACGTGGGCGGAAGGCACGGCCGAGCACACGGCCGCCGTCACGAACGGCCTCATCGGTGAGATCCCGGTCGTGGGCACGCTCGGAGGCTCGCTGATCGACTCGGTCAAGTACGAATGGGTCGAGGGCGTCAAGGACGCGGCCGGTGAGCAGAGCAAGCAGGATTCCAGCAACAACTACTCGGCGGGTGTGGACGGGACCAACGAGTTGTTCGAGGCATGGAGAAAGCAGCAGCCGAACAACGACAGCGCACCGGCCGCCGAGCATGCCCAGAACGAAGCGAACAACGCCTACTCCTCCGGACGGGAGGCCGCTCGTGCGCACCTGCGCCCCTGACGTCATCAAGGTTCTCGGACGGTCGACGGCCGCGCTCGCCTGCGTGCTGATGCTGGCCTCGTGCACCTCGGGCGAGTCCGAGTCGAAGTCCGCCGGCCCGTGCGAGATCAGTCCCTCCTCCGAGGAGGAGGTGCTCCTCCGGGAGATCCTCCGTGCCGAGGACTTCGAGACGAAGGCCCACAAGCAGACGAAGCCCCTGGCGGAGAAGCTGGGGCGCGATCTGCAGAAGATGGGGGACGCGAAGGACTCGTACTTCAACCTCGCGTGCACGTACTCGACGCAGGACCAGCAGCGCACCGACCGGGCGCTCTTCACGTTCGGGTGGTCCTCCAAGGCCGCTTTCGAGACGCCTCCCCTGCCGAACGGCGTGTCCTACGACCTGAACGGCGCACGTGGAGTGGCGACCGGTACCACGGTTCGCCTGTTCGTCCAGTGCGACCTGCCCGGCGAGCTCGGCGCAGCGTCGCGGAAGGCGTGGCTCGATACGGACGCCTCGTACCTGTTCAGGCCGTCCCGGGACGCCGACCAGGCGGGCAAGGACCGGCGGATGGCGCTCACCTACCTCATGGCCCGCCGCGTCACCGACGCGCTCGGCTGCGAGAACAAGCCCCTCGACAAGCCCCCGGTCGTCAAGCCGCTCCCGACCCCCTAGCGCTGCGCGGCCCAGGCGGCGAAGCCCCGGCAGCCGATGCCGAGGGCGGCCCCCCGCGATCTCGCGGGGGGCCGCGGCCGCTCTTCCGGGCGCTCTCCGCGTGCGCCGGAGGCGACCGGCGTACACGTTCGAATTGTTGCGGCGGGATGAAATCCGCCGGTCGGGGCGTTGCCGCTTCCGGCAGGACAGGACGAACGGGGAGGCCTCACGTGGCGGCGGCAGAGACAGCGGCAGGGGACAAACAGGGGTGGGGCAGGCGGCTGGCCGCTTACACCTGGCGCTACAAGGCGAACGTGCTGCTCGCGCTCGGGTCCTCCCTGGCCGGCATGGCCGTGATGGCGCTCGTGCCGCTGGTCACCAAGGTGATCATCGACGATGTCATCGGCGACCGGACGAAGCCCATGGCGCCCTGGGCCGCGATGCTCGTCGGCGCGGCCGTCCTCGTCTACGGCCTGACCTACGTACGCCGCTACTACGGCGGGCGGCTCGCCCTCGACGTGCAGCACGACCTGCGCACCGACATGTACGACACCATCGCCCGCCTCGACGGACGGCGGCAGGACGAGCTGTCCACCGGGCAGGTCATCGGGCGGGCCACCAGCGACCTGCAGCTGATCCAGGGGCTGCTCTTCATGCTGCCCATGACCATCGGGAACTTCCTGCTCTTCGGGATATCCCTCGGAATCATGCTGGCGCTCTCGCCGCTGCTGACCCTCGTCGCGCTGCTCATGGCACCCGCGCTCTGGTTCATCGCCAAGCGCAGCCGCAAGAAGCTCTTCCCCGCCACCTGGTGGGCCCAGGGCCAGGCCGCCGCCGTCGCCACCGTCGTCGACGGGGCCGTGACCGGCGTCCGCGTGGTCAAGGGCTTCGGGCAGGAGGAGCAGGAGAGCGGCAAGCTGCGCGCGGCCGGCCGCAGGCTCTTCGCCGGCCGGATGCGCACCATCCGGCTGAACTCGCGCTACACCCCCGCCCTCCAGGCCGTACCCGCCCTCGGGCAGGTCGCGATGCTGGCCCTCGGCGGCTGGATGGCCACCAACGGGCAGGTGACGCTCGGTACCTTCGTGGCCTTCTCCACCTACCTCGCCCAGCTCGTCGGGCCCGTGCGCATGCTCGCCATGGTCCTGACCGTCGGCCAGCAGGCCCGCGCCGGCGTGGAGCGGGTCTTCGAGCTCATCGACACCGAGCCCGTGATCCGGGAGGGCACGCACGAGCTGCCCACGGACGCGCCCGCGACCGTGGAGTTCGAGGACGTCCGCTTCGGGTACGACCCCGAGCGGCCCGTCCTCGACGGGTTCTCGCTGTCCGTGGCGGAGGGGGAGACCGTCGCCGTCGTCGGCGCCTCCGGGAGCGGGAAGTCCACCGTCTCGCTGCTGCTGCCCCGGTTCTACGACGCCGACCAGGGCGCCGTCCGCGTCGGCGGACACGACGTGCGCGAGCTGACCTACCTCTCCCTGCGCGGGGCGATCGGCCTCGTGCCCGAGGACTCCTTCCTGTTCTCCGACACCATCCGGGCCAACATCGCCTACGGGCACCCCGAGGCCGGCGAGGACCAGATCCGGGCCGCCGCCCGCGCCGCGCAGGCCGAAGGGTTCATCGAGGCGCTGCCCGCCGGCTACGACACCAAGGTGGGCGAGCAGGGGCTCACCCTCTCCGGCGGCCAGCGGCAGCGCATCGCCCTGGCCCGCGCGATCCTCACCGACCCCCGGCTGCTGCTCCTCGACGACGCGACCTCCGCCGTCGACGCCCGCGTCGAGCACGAGATCCACGAGGCCCTGCGCTCCGTCATGGCGGGCCGGACCACCCTGCTGATCGCCCACCGCCGCTCCACGCTCGCGCTGGCCGACCGAATAGCCGTCCTGGAGCACGGGCGGCTCGCCGACATCGGCACGCACGAGGAACTGGAGCGCAGGTCCCCGCTCTACCGGCGGCTGCTGACCGACCCCGACGCCCTCGGCGCGGGCTCCCCGCGCACCCCGGACGCCCCCTCCATGGCCGAGTTCGAGCGGGACCTGGAACTGGAACAGGACCTGGAGATCGAGGCGGAGATCGACTCCGAGCCCGTCAACGCCAAGCGCCGGGTCGTGGACGGAGTGACCCCCGAACTCTGGCGGCGGGAGGAAACGCAAGGGCCCGACGTGAAGGCTCCCGCCGCCGGCACCGGGGCCCCCGGCGCCGGGCACTCCATGGCCGGAGCCGTCGCCGGCATGCCCGCCACCCCCGAGCTGCTCGCGCAGGTGGCCGCGCTGCCGCCCGCAGACGACGAGCCCGCCGTGGACGAGGACCGCGCCGCGGCCGCCGAGGAGAGCTACGGCCTGCGCCGCCTCCTGCGCGGCTTCTGGGCTCCGCTCGCCATCAGCCTCGCCCTCGTCGCCCTCGACGCGGGCGCCGGGCTGCTCCTGCCGATCCTGATCCGGCACGGCATCGACAAGGGCGTGGAGCAGGCGGCCCTCGGAGCCGTCTGGGTGGCCGCCGGACTCGCGCTCGCCGTCGTCGTCGCGCAGTGGGCCGCGCAGTTCGCCGAGACCCGCATGACCGGCCGCACCGGCGAGCGCGTGCTGTACTCGCTCCGCGTCAAGATCTTCGCCCAGCTCCAGCGCCTCGGACTCGACTACTACGAGCGCGAGCTGACCGGCAAGATCATGACCCGGATGACCACGGACGTGGACTCGCTGTCGAGCTTCCTGCAGACCGGGCTGGTCACCGCCGTCGTCTCCGTGTTCACCTTCTTCGGGATCCTGATCGCCCTGCTCGTCCTCGACGTCGAGCTCGCGCTGATCGTCTTCGCGACCCTCCCGGTGCTCGTGGTCGGCACGATCGTCTTCCGCCGCAAGTCCGTCGCCGCCTACGAGCTCGCCCGCGACCGGGTCAGCCTCGTCAACGCCGACCTCCAGGAGTCCGTGTCCGGTCTGCGCATCGTCCAGGCCTTCCGCCGCGAGTACGCCGGCGCCGCCCGGTTCGCCGAGCGCAGCGACTCGTACCGCGATGCCAGGGTCCGCGGGCAGTGGCTGATATCGGTCTACTTCCCCTTCGTGCAGCTGCTGTCCTCGGGCGCGGCCGCGGCCGTGCTGATCGTGGGCGCGGGCCGGGTCGAGGCCGGGACGCTGACCACCGGCGCGCTCGTCGCGTACCTGCTCTACATCGACCTGTTCTTCGCCCCGGTCCAGCAGCTCTCCCAGGTCTTCGACGGCTACCAGCAGGCGACCGTCTCGCTGGGCCGCATCCAGCAGCTGCTGCGCGAGCCCACCACCACTCCCTCGGCCGAGGCGCCCCACCAGGTGTCCGAGCTGCGCGGGGAGATCGCCTTCGAGAACGTCCGCTTCCAGTACGGGACGGCCGAGGAGCGGGGCGAGAAGGGCGAGGCGCTGGCCGGCATCAGCCTGCGGATACCCGCCGGGCAGACCGTCGCCTTCGTCGGCGAGACCGGGGCCGGCAAGTCCACGCTGGTCAAGATGGTGGCCCGGTTCTACGACCCGACCTCGGGCCGCGTCACCGCGGACGGCACCGACCTGCGGGAGCTCGACCTGACGGGCTACCGCCACCGGCTGGGCGTCGTCCCCCAGGAGCCGTACCTCTTCCCGGGGACGGTCCGCGACGCCATCGCCTACGGGATGCCCGACGCCGGCGACGCCGAGGTGGAGGCCGCCGCCCGCGCGGTCGGCGCCCACGACATGATCGCCACGCTCGACGGCGGCTACCTGCACACGGTCGCCGAGCGCGGGCGCAACCTCTCGGCGGGGCAGCGCCAGCTGATCGCGCTGGCCCGCGCCGAGCTCGTCGACCCGGACGTGCTGCTGCTCGACGAGGCCACAGCTGCCCTCGACCTGGCCACCGAGGCCCAGGTCAACCAGGCCACCGACCGCCTCGCCGGCAAGCGCACCACCCTGGTGGTGGCCCACCGGCTGACCACCGCGGCCCGCGCCGACCGGGTGGTGGTCATGGACCGCGGCCGGGTCGTGGAGGACGGCAGCCACGCCGAACTCCTGGCGCGCGGCGGCCGGTACGCCGAGCTGTGGCGCACCTTCGTCGGGGAGGACGAGCGGGCCGCCGCCTGACCGCCGTACGGTTCAGATCTCGCCGAAGAGCAGGTTGCCCGGAGCGTCCTCGTCGGTGCCCGTGTAGTACTCGCGCACGGCGTCGAGGAGTTCGTCCACCGTCAGGGTGCCGTCCCCGTTGGCGTCGATCCGCCGGAACAGCGTTTCGGTGTCGGCGGGGCTCAGCTCCGTGTCGAAGGCCACCTGGGCCCGGTGGAACTCCTCAAGGCTGATGCGCCCGTCGCCGTCGGTGTCGGCGATCGTGAGGAGCGCCTGCATCATCGGCCGGAACGAGCGGTCGTAGGCGGGGCCGCCCTGCGCGTACAGCCGGGTCATGCCCGCCTTGTACTCCTCGGGCGTGACCTTGCCGTCCCGGTCGATGTCGAGCTCGGTGAACAGGTCCTGCCAGAAGTTGGCGATCCCGTTCATCACCGAGTCCGCCCTGGGGGAGTCGGCGGGCTCGGCCAGGGCCGTCAGCAGCCGGGACCCGAGCGCGATGATGTCGGTCGCGTCGATCACTCCGCTCCCGTCCGAGTCGAGGAGGTTGAAGGAGCGCTCCAGCTTGCGGTCGAGCAGGTCGTTCGTCACGTGAGTGCCTTTCACGGCTACGCGGGGCGGAGATCGGGTAACCCAGCGTAATCGGCCGTCCGGGCGTGGATTTCCGTTCTTCCGCCGGGCGGTCGCGGATGCACCCTTACGAGCGATGGACGAGCGATGGACGACCCACCGCAACCTTCCCGGAGGCCCGGGCGTCGTACGTGCGTGCGCACGTTGTACGTACGACCGATGGGGGCGCGGGATGTTCAAGGGGAGGTGGGGGCGCGGCCGGGGGGCCGTGCCCCTCGGGGTGTTCACGGCGGCGCTGTGGCTCTGCGTCGGCGGGCTGTTCACGGGGACGGCCGCGCACGCGGCCCCGGCCGGGACCGGGGCGGGGGCCGGGCTCTGCGGGGGCCGTCTCGTGCGGACCGTGCCGTTCGGGACGGGCGAGTTGCGCGTGTACAAGACGCGCACGCAGGCCTGTGCGCTGGCCGTGGCACGGGTCCCGGGGGAGCGGCGGCAGATGGCGGTGAGCATTCAACCGCGCGGCGGCGCCCCCGTACGCGATGCGGGGCGTTTCGCCCGGTACGCCGGACCCGTCACGGTCGGCGCGATCAACCGGTGTGTGTACGTAAAGGGCGGTGTGGGGACCGGATCGGCCGAATCCGGCTGGATCCTGTGCTGAGGGAGCGTCCCAACTGGGTCTGGTCAGCGGCGCGTTGACCCCGCTAGGTTCACGGCGACCGAAGTGAACTCAAGGGGAGGGTGAATGCGCAAGACGCTCGGATGGCTGCTGTCGCTCGTGGTGCTGATCGGCACCATGGGCGCGGCCGGCTTCACGGCACAAGCGGCCACAGCCGCGGAGCCGGCCGCCGCCGCGGACATCAAGGACCGGATCCTCGGAATTCCCGGAATGAGCCTGATCGAGGAGAAGCCGTACCCCGGCTACCGCTTCTTCGTACTGAACTACGAGCAGCCGGTCGACCACCGGCAGCCGTGGAAGGGCACCTTCAAGCAGCGTCTGACCCTGCTGCACAAGGACGTGTCGCGCCCGACGGTCTTCTACACCTCCGGCTACAACGTCAACACCAACCCGCGCCGCAGCGAGCCGACGACCATCGTCGACGGCAACCAGGTGTCGCTGGAGTATCGATTCTTCACGCCCTCGCGGCCCGACCCGGCCCACTGGGACGACCTGACCATCTGGCAGGCCGCGAGCGACCAGCACCGCCTCTTCACCGCCCTGAAGAAGATCTACACGAAGAACTGGCTGGCCACGGGCGGCAGCAAGGGCGGCATGACGGCGACGTACTTCGAGCGCTTCTACCCGCGCGACATGGACGGCGTCGTCGCGTACGTCGCGCCCAACGACGTCGTCAACAAGGAGGACTCGGCCTACGACCGGTTCTTCGCGGGCGTCGGCACCAAGGAGTGCCGCGACAAGCTGAACGCGGTGCAGCGCGAGGCGCTCGTACGCCGTGAGCCGCTGGAGGCCAAGTACGCGGCCGCCGCCGCCGAGAACGGCTGGACCTTCAACACCGTCGGCAACCTCGACAAGGCCTACGAGGCCGTCGTGCTCGACTACGTGTGGGCCTTCTGGCAGTACAGCCTGCTCGCCGACTGCGCCACGATCCCCACCGCCGCCACCGCGAGCGACCAGGAGATCTGGGACACGGTCGACACCATCTCCGGCTTCTCCGCCTACGCCGACCAGGGCCTGGAGACGTACACGCCGTACTACTACCAGGCGGGCACCCAGCTCGGCTCCCCGGACATCAAGCAGCCGCACCTGGCCGGCCTGAGCCGCTACGGCTACCAGCCGCCGCGCAACTTCGTGCCCCGCGACATCCCGATGACCTTCCAGCCGGCGGCCATGCGGGACGTGGACAACTGGGTCCGCAAGAACGCCGACCGGATGCTGTTCGTGTACGGGCAGAACGACCCGTGGGGCGCCGAGCCGTTCCACCTCGGCTACGGGGTGCGCGACAGCTACGTCATGATCGCGCCGGGCGCCAACCACGGGGCCAACGTCGCCAAGCTCCTCGACGGCGAGAAGGCCCTGGCCACCGCGAAGATCCAGCAGTGGGCCGGGGTGGCTCCGGCCGCGGCTCCGTCCCTCGCGGGCAACGCGACCTCGGTGGCGCAGCCGTTGGCGGCGCCGGACGCGGTGCTCGACCAGGTCGACCTCCGGCGGGAGCCGCAGCTGCGGCCGTAGGCCGTCGGGGCCGCGGGCCGACCCACTGGCTTCAGTAGGTCAGCCCGTGGCCCAGCGGGTAGCGGCCCGGTACCGGGACGGGGAGGCGGCCCGAGGGCCGTACCGTCCCGGTGAGCACCCGGGCCGCCGCCCGCATCTCCACGTCCGTCCAGGAGTACGTCGCCAGCTCGGCGGCGCAGGTGGGCAGCCGGGCCGGGTCGTACGGATTGCGGACCGCCAGCAGGACCACCGGTACCCCGGTGGCCCGGAGGTCCTCGACCAGCGTGCGCTGGGCGCTCTCCCCTTCCGGGACGTTGTACGTGCACACGAGCACCGCCGCCTGACCGGCCGCGGCGGCCACCGCGCGGGCGGGCGGCGCCGCCGTGGCCCGGCACCCCAGGGCGGTCAGCTCCCGCGCCAGAACGGCCGTGGTGGGTCCGGTCGTACCCGTGGGCGAGACCGGGTCCGTGCCCGTGACGAGCAGCCGGGGGGCCTCGCTCGGGTCGAAGGGCAGCAGACCCGTCGGGTTCGCGAGCAGGGTCGTCGTGGTGGCGGCGATCTCGTCGGCCGCGGCGAGGTGATCGGGGACGCCGACGGTGGCGTCCACCGCGGCATCCGTGACGGAGGCTTCGAACAGGCCCCGGCGGGCCTTCAGTTCCAGGATCCGCAGCACCGACTCGTCGATGCGCGCCTCGCTCAGCTCCCCCGCCTCCACGGCCGCCAGGACGCTCCGGTGCGCGAGCGCCAGGTCCGGCGGGTTCAGCAACATGTCGCACCCGGCCAGCAGGGCCAGCACCGGGATGCGTTCGTTCCCGTACTTCTGGCGGACCCCGGCCATGTCCAGGGCGTCGGTGACCACCACGCCCCGGAAGCCCAGGCGTTCGCGCAGGATGCCGGTGACGATGGGCCGGGAGAGGGTCGCCGGGTCGCCCGAGGGGTCGAGTGCCGGGAAGACGATGTGGGCCGTCATGACCGCGTCCACGCCCGCCCGTACCGCGGCCCGGAACGGCGGCTCGTCCAGCTCCTCCCACTGCGCGCGGCTGTGCCGCATCACCGGCAGGCCGAGGTGGCTGTCGGTCTCGGTGTCCCCGTGACCGGGGAAGTGCTTGGCGGTGGCCGCCACGCCCGCGCTTTGGTAGCCGCTGATCTGGGCGGCGACCAGGGCCGCCACCGCCCGCGGGTCGGAGCCGAAGGACCGTACGCCGATCACCGGGTTGGCCGGGTTCACGTTCACGTCCGCGACCGGGGCGTAGTCCTGGCGGACGCCCATGGCGGCGAGTTCGGCGCCGGCGATGCGGGCCGCCCGTTCGGCGTCGGCGGGGGAGCCGGCCGCGCCGAGGGCCATCGCTCCCGGGAGGAGGGTCGCGGGCTTGCCGATGCGGGCGATGATGCCGTGCTCCTGGTCGGTGGAGAGCAGGAGCGGGATCCGGGGGCCGGTGGTTCGGGCGGCCTCCTGGAGGCCTCGCGAGAGCGCGGCGATCTGGTGCGGTGTGCGGGTGTTGTGGGCCCAGGCGAAGTAGATGATCCCGCCGAGGTGGTAGCGGGAGACCAGCTCGGCGGCGGTGCGGACGCCGAACAGGGCGAGGTTCTGCTCGGCGTCGGCGGGGTCGGGGTCGGTGGCGGAGTGCCCGTACACCCGCGAGACGAACAGCTGCCCGACCTTCTCCGCGAGGCTCATCCCGTCCAGGAGGCGGCGCGTGGCCCGCCTTGGCGGGTGGGGGGCGCGGTGCGCGCCGATGGCGGCGGAGCCGCCCCCGGCGGCCGTGACGGCGGCCACGGCGGCCGCGGCGAGCAGGTTCCGACGCGAGGCGAGGTACGACACGCGCCGGACCCTACTCCCGCGGTGCCGGTGGGGCGGGCGTGTCGGGGCGTGTCGCCCGGCGCGGCGCCGCTGCGGGGGCTCCGGCCCCGAACCCCCGCGCCTCAAACGCCGGCGGGGCTGAAACTGCCCTCCGGGCAACCCAGCCACCCGCACTCTCCGGCCCGTCCTGGCCTGTTCAGCCTCGCCGGCGTCCGAGGCGCGGGGCTCCCTCCAGCCTCGCCGGCGTCCGAGGCGCGGGGCTCCCTCCAGCCCCGCCGGCGCTTGAGGCGCGGAGGTCTGGGGGCGGAGCCCCCGGGTCTTTCAGCCCGTCCGGCGTCCGAGTCCCCCTCCAGCCTCGCCGGCGTTTGAGGCGCGGAGGTCTGGGGGCGGAGCCCCAGGGCGGGTCCGGGCGGAGCCCGGGGAACGGTGGAAGGGCGGGTAGGGGACTGCTCCGCACAGCGGTACCCCGGGGGCGGCCCGCACGTGAGGGGCCGTCGGGGTCGGGCGCGCGGCGGGGCACCTCCTCGGGCGTCGAACGTGCGGAGGCAGCGGACATGTACGACGTGGTTGCGTTCGACGCCCTGCGGGGGCGCCCCGCCGCGCAC
>NZ_JBIWFI010000041.1:0-892 GCF_044762985.1 Streptomyces sp. NPDC096339
GCGTGCCGTTGGCCAGATGGGCGAGCGGGGCAGGCAGCTTGACCGACACCTCCCCATCCGGCGTGACGCGGATCGTCTCGTTCCCGAACCTCTTCCCCGACTCCCCATCAGCCTGAAGGAACCAACGGGCGGCCTCCCAGCGCTCACGCCAGTCCCGCTCGGTGAGCTGCGCGGCATCGAGATTGTGGCGGGTATTGAGCAGACGCTTGCCGCCCCGCACCACACGCGCCCTCCCGGCCTCCCGGTCGGCCCGCACGGCGGCCAGCCGGTCCTCCAGCACCTGCAGACGCCGCGTTTTCGCGTGCCGCTCCTGCCGAGTGCGATATCCGCCCGGAGCCCACTTGCCGCCCTTCTCCCCGACCGGCAGCGACAGGCGGTGCGTGATCGTGCCGATGGCGGCCTCAAGATCGTGGATGTGCGCCGTCTGCCCCCGCCTGGCCAGCGCCCACTGATCATGCGTGGCCTTGGTGATACTGCCCGCCCACCGCGACGACGACACGGCGGTCAGCTCACGCTTCCGCACCGCCCACGAATCGGTGGAATGCTCCAGGCCGTCCTGGCAGCGGACCGCGAGGTCCTTCGAGGCGAGCGACCCCAGATGCGCCCCGACCAGGGCCAGCACCCCCGCATCCGTGCCCGTCAGCCGCTTCAGCCGGGTCCGCACCGCAACACCCGAGGGTCCGAGCGCGACGAACGGCGCCGACAACACCCGCACCCCACCCACCACCCCGGCATCCCATGAACCCGTCACCCACCCAACGAGCACCACCCGCAAAGGTCACCCATTCGACGCAAGAACTCCCGTTCCCGGCCGCCGTCAGCCCACCACCTGGAAAGAAGTACTCACTCATGCACGCCAGAACACGCTCACACTCAGCCAATAGACAGCCCC
>NZ_JBIWFI010000041.1:902-7188 GCF_044762985.1 Streptomyces sp. NPDC096339
CCCCCCGGCCCCCGCCCGGTCACGTGACCGACCACACCACCCACAACCGCCTCCGAGCCCCGACAATGGCGGTGTGATCACTTCGCCGCCACGAAGCACGCCAGACAGCGCAATGGAGCGCCCCGGCCAGGACGGGCACCCCACTCGCCCCGCCCACCGCCGGGGCCCCGACGCCTCGCCCTACCTCGACCTCACCCGCGCCGAGTGGAGCGCGCTGCGCGAGCGGACGCCGCTGCCGCTAACCGCCGAGGAAGTGGAGCGGCTGCGCGGCCTCGGTGACGTCATCGACCTCGACGAGGTCCGCGACGTGTACCTGCCGCTCTCGCGCCTGCTCAACCTCTACGTCGGCGCCACCAGCAACCTCCGCGGCACCCTGAACACCTTCCTGGGCGACGCGGGCAACGGCCACGGCGCGCAAGCGGGCACTCCCTTCGTCATAGGGGTCGCCGGTTCGGTCGCCGTCGGGAAGTCGACCGTGGCCCGTCTGCTCCAGGCCCTGCTCGCCCGCTGGCCCGAGCACCCGCGGGTGGAGCTGGTCACCACCGACGGGTTCCTCTACCCGATGAAGGAGCTCCAGCGGCGCGGGCTCACCTCCCGCAAGGGCTTCCCGGAGTCCTACGACCGCCGAGCGCTCACCCGGTTCGTCGCCGACATCAAGGCCGGCAAGGACGAGGTGCGGGCCCCCGTCTACTCGCACCTGATCTACGACATCGTGCCGGGCGAGGAGCTCGTCGTACGCCGCCCGGACATCCTCATCGTCGAGGGCCTGAACGTGCTCCAGCCGGCCCTCCCGGGGACGGACGGCCGCACCCGCGTCGCCCTCGCCGACTACTTCGACTTCAGCGTGTACGTGGACGCGCGCCCCGAGGACATCGAGCGCTGGTACCTGGGCCGCTTCCGGAAGCTGCGCGAGACCGCCTTCCAGAATCCTTTCTCCTACTTCCGCAAGTACACCCAGGTCTCCGAGGAGGAGGCCATGGAGTACGCGCAGACGATGTGGCGCACCGTCAACAAGCCCAATCTGCTGGAGAACGTGGCCCCCACCCGCGGCCGCGCCACCCTGGTCGTGCGCAAGGGACCGGACCACAAGGTCCAGAAGTTGAGCCTGCGCAAGCTCTGAGGGCCTTCCAGTGGCTAGGGTGCGCCAATGCTGCATTTGCGGATGATCACCCCGCACCACCTGACCGAGCGGGTGGTGGACCTGATCGACGGGACGGTGGGAACCACCCATCTCGTCGTGCTGACCGGCGCCGCCCGCGACCCCGAGGGCGATCTCGTGCTGTGCGACGTCGCCCGCGAGGCGGCCGACGAGCTGCTGCAGGAGATGCGCGCCCTGGGGATCGACAAGAGCGGTTCCATCGCCGTCGAGAACATCGACCTGTCGATCTCCCGGCGCGCCGACGACGCCGAGGAGGAGGCGCCGGGCGAGGCGGCCGACGCGGTGGTCTGGGAGCAGCTCTCCGAGTCGACGCACGAGGAGTCCACCCTCACGATCACCTACAGCGCCTTCATGATCGTGGCGACGATGATCGCGGCCTGCGGCGTGGTCCTCGACAACGCGATCCTGATCGTGGGCGCCATGGCGGTCGGCCCCGAGTTCGGCCCGCTCGCCGGCATCTGCACGGGCCTGGTGCAGCGCAAACCCAGGCTCGCCGGGCGCTCGCTCTTCGCGCTGGTGGTCGGCTTCACCGCGGCGATCGTGGCGACGACGGTCTTCAGCCTGGGGATGGACGCGGTCGGCCTGTTCGAGGAGAGCATGCTCGACAGCCCCCGCCCGAACACGAGCTTCGTCTGGCAGCCCGACCCGTTCTCCTTCGTCGTGGCGCTGCTGGCCGGGGTGGCCGGGATGCTGTCGCTGACCTCGGCGAAGGCCGGTGCGCTGGTCGGCGTGGCGATCTCGGTGACCACCGTGCCGGCGGGCGCCAACGCGGCCGTGGCGCTCAGCTACGGGGACCTGGCCCAGATGTGGGGCTCGGGCATCCAGCTGGCGATCAACCTGGGCGGCATCATCCTGTCGGGCACGCTCACCCTCATCGCCTGGAAAATGCTGTGGCGCACCCAGCACGGCCGGATGGTCCGGAAGCCGGGTGCGCCACGAGGCACGGAAGGCGCGGGCGGGGCGGGTTAGCCCAGCGCCGACTTCACCACGTCGGCGAGCCGCCCGGCCACGGCGCGGGCCTGCTCGATGTCAGCGGCCTCGACCATCACCCGTACGAGGGGCTCGGTGCCCGACGGACGCAGCAGCACCCGCCCGGTGCTGCCCAGCTCGCGCTCGGCGTCGGCCACCGCCGCGGCCAGCTCGGCCGAGGTCGTGACCCGGGACTTGTCCACGTCGGGGACGTTGATCAGCACCTGCGGCAGCCGCTCCATGACCCCGGCCAGCTCCGCCAGGGACTTGCCGGTGGCCGAGACCCGCGCCGCGAGCAGCAGGCCGGTCAGCGTGCCGTCGCCGGTGGTCGCGTGGTCGAGGATGATCACGTGGCCGGACTGCTCGCCGCCGAGCGCGTAGCCGTGCTCCTTCATGGCCTCCAGCACGTACCGGTCGCCGACCCCGGTCTGCACGACCTGGATGCCCGCGCCCTCCATGGCCAGCTTGAAGCCCAGGTTGGACATGACGGTGCCGACCACGGTGTTCTCGCGCAGCTGCCCCGCCTCGCGCATGGCCAGGGCCAGCACCGCGAGGATCTGGTCGCCGTCGACCTCGGCGCCGGTGCCGTCCACGGCCAGGCAGCGGTCGGCGTCGCCGTCGTGCGCGATGCCGAAGTCGGCGCCGTGCTCGACGACGGCCGCCTTGAGCAGGTCGAGGTGGGTGGAGCCGCAGCCGTCGTTGATGTTCAGGCCGTCCGGCTCGGCGCCGATCGTGACGATCTCCGCGCCGGCCCGGGCGAAGGCCTCGGGCGAGACGTAGGAGGCCGCGCCGTGCGCCTCGTCCAGGACGACCTTCAGGCCGTCGAGGCGGTTGGGCAGGGCGCCGATCAGGTGGGCGACGTACTTCTCGAAGCCCTCGTTGTAGTCCGAGACCCGGCCGACGCCGGCGCCGGTGGGCCGGTCCCAGGGAGCGCCGGTGCGGTGCTCCTCGTAGACGGCCTCGATACGGTCCTCCAGCTCGTCCGCGAGCTTGTGGCCGCCGCGCGCGAAGAACTTGATGCCGTTGTCGGGCATGGCGTTGTGGCTGGCGGAGAGCATCACGCCGAGGTCGGCACCCAGCGCACCGGTGAGATACGCCACCGCCGGGGTGGGCAGCACACCGACGCGCAGGACGTCCACGCCCGCGCTCGCGAGGCCCGCGACGACCGCGGCCTCGAGGAATTCGCCGGAGGCCCTGGGGTCCCGGCCGACGACCGCGGTCGCCCGGTGACCCGCGAAGGTCCCCGCCTCGGCCAGTACGTGGGCAGCCGCGACCGAGAGGCCGAGCGCGAGCTCAGCCGTCAGATCCGCGTTGGCGACGCCGCGAACACCATCCGTCCCGAAGAGTCGTCCCACTGTTGTCCTCCCGAGTTTTCGCTTCGCATGTGACCGGTTGTGACAGGTATTTGCCGCTTGGGCGGTAAACGAACCGCCCCGGCAGCACAAAGAGTGCTGCCGGGGCGGTTTCGTTGCAGAACAGCAGGCGCAGATTAACGCTTGCTGTACTGCGGAGCCTTACGGGCCTTCTTGAGACCGGCCTTCTTGCGCTCGACCGCACGGTCGTCGCGGGAGAGGAAGCCGGCCTTCTTCAGCGCCGGGCGGTTGTTGTCCACGTCCGCCTCGTTCAGCGCACGGGCCACACCGAGGCGCAGGGCACCGGCCTGGCCGGAGACGCCGCCACCCGAGATGCGGGCGATGACGTCGTAACGGCCGTCGAGCTCGAGGAGCTTGAAGGGCTCGTTGACTTCCTGCTGGTGCACCTTGTTGGGGAAGTAGTCCTCAAGGGTGCGACCGTTGATCTTCCACTTGCCGGTGCCCGGAACGATCCGGACGCGGGCGATGGCGTTCTTGCGACGGCCCAGGCCGGCGGCCGGCTGGGGGTCACCGAAGCGACCGGCAAGGGACTCGGAGGTGTAGTCGCCCTCGACGACGACCTCGGACTCGGTGGTGTACTCCTCGACGCCCTCGAACTCGTCGACGGGGGTCTCGGCGGTGGTCTCGGCCACGATGCTCCTCAGAATTTTCTACGTCTTAGGGGGTGGCCGGAACTACTGCGCGACCTGGGTGATCTCGAACGGCACCGGCTGCTGCGCAGCGTGGGGGTGCTGGTCGCCCGAGTAGACCTTCAGCTTCGAGAGCATCTGACGGCCCAGGGTGTTCTTGGGGAGCATGCCCTTGACGGCCTTCTCGACGGCCTTCTCCGGGTTGTCACGGAGCAGGTCGTCGTAACGCACGGAGCGGAGACCGCCCGGGAAGCCGGAGTGGCGGTACGCCATCTTCTGCGACGCCTTGTTGCCGGACAGGTGGACCTTGTCGGCGTTGATGACGATGACGAAGTCGCCCATGTCCATGTGGGGGGCGTAGGTCGGCTTGTGCTTGCCCTTGAGGAGGGCAGCGGCCTGGGTCGCCAGACGGCCGAGGACAACGTCCTGGGCGTCGATGACGAGCCACTGGCGCGAGATGTCGCCGGGCTTGGGGCTGAACGTACGCACGCGTATGCCTTCGCTTCTTCAGTGGTGGGTCATCCCATAGGGCACGAGCCCCTCGGGAAGGGTCCTGACAGGGTCACCACGGACGATCACGACAGCCCTCGTTCACATCGGGGACGCACCCGAGTGAAAACCGCTGGTCATCGGTCCGGTGGACCGGCGTAAGGCCCTTTCACGTGAGAATGAGAAAGCCAATACGCATAACAAACCAGCAGGATACCCAAGCAGACCCGTACGGGTCAAAACGCGGTCCGCGATGCCGATTCTGCTGGCGTCGCGGCGCACTCCGGTTCGGTCCTGGGTGGGGACCCCGCAGTTGTTACGGGCTCCAGAGTAACCCGACCTGGGCTCAGCGCACGACGCGCCAGCAGAACCGCGAGCCCGCAGAGCGTGGCGCAGTCCTTGAAGGCACGCCGTTTGTGGGCCAGCTCGGAGGGCCACGGGATCAGCGCCACCTGGGGCGTGAGGGCCAGCCAGAACAAGGGCGAGCGGGGCATCGAGCCCTCCCGCACCGCGGAGGCCAGCAGCAGCGGCAGCACCACCAGCAGGTAGTGGTCGAAGGAGGGACGGGAGACCAGGAATGCGGCGAGCATCACCATGCAGGCCGTCTCCACCAGCCGCAGCTCGCCCCCGTCGGCCCCGTCAGGCCGCCTCCACCGCGTCCAGGCCGCCCACAGCCCCGCCCCGGCCCCCGCGAACGCCACCGCCACGGCCACCGGCTCCGGGACCCCCAGCCGCGGCAGCACCGCGATCGGCGAGGCGTCCCAGGGCAGCGCGTAGGCGTCCTGCCCGCCCAGCAGGAACGGCAGGGTCTTGGTGAAGAACAGCGAAGGGCTCGGCATCAGCAGCGCCCCCGCCAGCGAGACGCCCAGCGGCACCAGCACGGCCGCCGCCAGCCCCCGCCACTGCCGGGCGAAGAGGAACAGCACCCCGACCGGCACCAGCATCGGCTTGCAGGCGATCGCCAGCCCGACCACCAGCCCGGCCGCCCCCCACGCCCGCCGGCGCGCCAGCAGCAGCGCCACCGGCAGGGCCGCCGCCGAGATGGCCGTCCAGTTGCCGATCAGCACGAGGTTCACGTACGGCTTGTAGGCCAGGGCGAAGACGGCGAAGCCGACGACCGCGAACCGGGAGCGCAGCGGCACCGAGAACAGCCGCAGCGCGGCCAGCCAGCCGATCCCCAGCAGCCCCGACATCCCGACGGGCAGCACCCACCGCAGCACCTCCTGCGGCAGCAGCGCCTCCGGCACCGCCATCAGCACGGCGCTGGGGAGGTACAGGAACCGCTTGTCCTCGTACGGGGACCCGCCCGCCAGCAGCGTCTCGGCCGCCTTCACCACGAAGGCGTTGTCCGAGCCCCAGTTCGCCCGCAGGCTCGTGGAGACGCAGATCCCGAGCACCACGGCGAGCGAGGCGAGCCGCCAGGGCAGGGAGGCGGGCCGCAGCAGCCAGTCGACCAGCCGGTTCCCGGAGTCCCGGACGCGGGCGTCCCACTTCATCAGCCAGATCCCAGGCCGCAGCCGCCCCACAGTGCTCTCCTTTTCGACGCCCCCCTCGGGCGTCAGCGCTTGCGCTCGACTCGCCGCTCGTCCCGGACGGGCTCCGCAGTCCGTTTCCCCACGCCCCCCTCGCACCCCTCGGCCCCGGAGGGCCTCACGGGCTTCGGGCGG
>NZ_JBIWFI010000041.1:7285-78605 GCF_044762985.1 Streptomyces sp. NPDC096339
CGGCTGCGCCGGACTCCGTCCGTCGGACGGAGCCGGAGCGCACGTCTCAGCGCTTGCGCTCGACTCGCCGCTCGTCCCAGACGGGCTCCGCAGTCCGTTTCCCCACGCCCCCCTCGCACCCCTCGGCCCCGGAGGGCCTCACGGGCTTCGGGCGGCTGCGCCGGACTCCGTCCGTCGGACGGAGCCGGAGCGCACGTCTCAGCGCTTGCGCTCGACTCGCCGCTCGTCCCAGACGGGCTCCGCAGTCTCTCGTACCACCCCGTCCGAACCGAAGACCAGGTAACGGTCAAAAGTCCGGGCGAACCAGCGGTCGTGCGTCACGCACAGCACCGTGCCCTCGTACGACTCCAGGCCGTCCTGCAGGGCCTCGGCGGACTCCAGGTCCAGGTTGTCCGTCGGCTCGTCCAGCAGCAGCGCCGTGGTGCCCGCCAGCTCCAGCAGCAGGATCTGGAAACGCGCCTGCTGCCCGCCCGAGAGCTTCTCGAAGGGCTGCTCGGCCTGGCGCTCCAGCTCGTAGCGGCGCAGGGCGCCCATCGCCTGGCCCAGCGGCTTGGCCGCCTCCGTCCACAGGATGTCGACGAGGGTGCGGCCGAAGAGCTCCGGGTGCGCGTGCGTCTGCGCGAAGTGGCCCGGGACCACCCGCGCGCCCAGCTTCCAGTCACCGGTGTGCTTCACGTCCTCGCCGGCCAGCAGCCGCAGGAAGTGCGACTTCCCGGAGCCGTTCGAGCCGAGGACCGCGACCCGCTCCCCGTAGAACACCTCCAGGGAGAAGGGCTTCATCAGCCCCGTCAGCTCCAGGTTCTCCACGGTCAGCGCCCGCACGCCGGTCCGGCCGCCCTTGAGCCGCATCCTGATGTCCTGCTCCCGCGGCGGCTCCGGCGGCGGTCCGGCCTCCTCGAACTTCTGGAAGCGGGTCTGCATCGCCCGGTAGCGCGAGGCCATGTCGGGGCTGGAGGCGGCCTGGTTGCGCAGCCGCAGCACCAGGGCCTTCAGCCGGGCGTGCTCCTCGTCCCAGCGCCGCTTGAGCTCCTCGAAGCGCGCGAAGCGCTCCTTGCGGGCCTCGTGGTACGTCCCGAAGCCCGCGCCGTGCACCCACACGTCGCTGCCCATCGGGCTCGCCTCCAGGCTGATGATCTTCTGAGCGGCCTGGGTGAGCAGTTCCCGGTCGTGGGAGACGAAGAGCACCGTCTTGCGGGTGGTCTTCAGCTGCTCCTCCAGCCACCGCTTGCCGGGGACGTCGAGGTAGTTGTCCGGCTCGTCGAGGAGCAGCACCTCGTCGGGGCCGCGCAGCAGCGCCTCCAGGACGAGCCGCTTCTGCTCACCGCCCGACAGGGTGCGCACCTCGCGGAACTGCGCCCGGTCGTACGGGACGTCCAGCGCCGCCATGGTGCAGACGTCCCACAGGGTCTCCGCCTCGTAGCCCTGTACGTCGGCCCAGTCGCTCAGCGCCTGCGCGTAGGCCATCTGCGCGGCCTCGTCGTCCACGGTCAGGATCAGTTGCTCGGCCCGGTCCACGGCCTTCGCGGCCTCCCGGATCCGCGGCTGCGCCACCGAGACCAGCAGGTCACGGACGGTCGTCTCGTCCCGTACGGAACCCACGAACTGCGACATCACCCCGAGCCCGCCGCTGATGGTGACCCCGCCGCCGTGCGGCTGGAGCTCGCCGGAGATCAGCTTGAGCAGGGTGGTCTTGCCGGCGCCGTTCGCGCCCACCAGGGCCACCACCGACCCCTCTCCCACGCGGAAGGAGACGTCGGGGAGCAGGACCCGCCCGTCGGGAAGGTAGTACTCCAGGTGGTTGGCTTCGAGATGTCCCATGCCGGGCATTGTCCCCGCCCGGCACGGCCGGACCCAAACGGGTTAGCGGTCAGCAGCAGCCCTTGCCCGGCAGGGTCCGCATGTTGCGCGCTTCCTTGCTGCGGGCGGCCAGCAGCTCGTCCGCCGGGTAGCCGACCTCCTCCAGGGTCAGCCCGTGCGGCTTGACCACGTGCACGGAGGAATCCCGTACGGCCGCGTCCAGCACCTGCCCGGGCCACTCCACGGGCCGGTGCCCGTCGCCGACGTGCAGCAGGGCCCCCACGAGCGAGCGGACCATGTTGTGGCAGAAGGCGTCGGCCCGGACGGTCGCGGTGACGATCCCGTCCTCGGCCCGCTCCCAGCTGAGCTGCTGGAGCGTACGGATCGTCGTGGCGCCCTCGCGCTTCTTGCAGTACGCGGCGAAGTCGTGCTCGCCGAGCAGCGGGGCGGCCGCCCGGTTCATGGCGTCCACGTCGAGGGGCCACTGGTGCCACAGCACGTGCCCGCGGCGCAGCGGGTCGACCCCGCCCTGGTGGTCGCCCACGCGGTAGGCGTAGCGGCGCCAGATGGCCGAGAAGCGCGCGTTGAAGCCCTGGGGGGCCTCGGCGACCTTCCACACCCGGATGTCGTGCGGCAGGCGGCCCGCGAGCCGGCGCAGCAGCTTGTCGTGGTGCTCGGCCCACACCTCGTCGGCGATGTCGAACTGCGCGACCTGCCCGCGGGCGTGCACGCCCGCGTCCGTACGCCCGGCCACGGTCAGCTCGACCGGGTCCCCCAGTCGCATCACGGTCTGCAGCGCGCTCTCCAGCTCGCCCTGGACGGTGCGCAGCGTGCGCTGCTTCGCCCAGCCCGAGAAGTCCTTGCCGTCGTACGACAGGTCCAGCCGCACCCGGACGTGCCCGGGCTCCACCTCGTCACTCACCCATGAATCCTCTCAGACATGCAGAACGGGCCCGCCCCAAAGAGGGGCGGGCCCGTTCAGAGCCTTTTCAGCGTGATCCCGGGAGGGATCAGGCCTCCTCGGTCTCCTCGGCGGCGGGAGCCTCGGCGGCCTCCGCCTCCTTCACGGCGCGCTTGGTGGCGGCCTCGGCCTCACCAGTGGCCTGCTGGGCGACCGTCAGGGCCTCGACCAGCTCGATGACGGCCATCGGGGCGTTGTCGCCACGACGGTTGCCGATCTTGGTGATGCGCGTGTAACCACCGGGGCGGTTCTCGTAGCGCGGGGCGATCTCGGTGAACAGCGTGTGCACGATGCTCTTGTCCGTGATCGTCTGCAGCACCAGGCGACGGTTGTGGATGTCGCCCTTCTTGGCCTTGGTGACCAGACGCTCGGCGTAGGGACGCAGGCGGCGGGCCTTGGCCTCGGTGGTGGTGATGCGGCCGTGCTCGAAGAGCGCCTTCGCGAGGTTCGCGAGCAGGTGCTTCTCGTGCGCGGCGGAGCCGCCCAGGCGGGCACCCTTAGCGGGACGCGGCATTGTTACTCCTTCAAATCTGCACCGGCCGTGTCAGGTACCGGTGTCAGTTCCCCCGAGGCGGATGCCCCGGGAAAGTTCAAGCCCGGCCGGCGACCCAGGCCAAAGACCTCAGCCGCCGGCAACGGGAAGAATCAGTACTGCTCGGTCTCGACGAAACCCGCATCGGCGTCGTCGTCCGCGCCGAACGCGTCGGCGGCGGCGGTCGGGTCGAATCCGGGCGGGCTGTCCTTGAGCGCCAGGCCCATGCCGGCCAGCTTCGCCTTGACCTCGTCGATCGACTTCGCACCGAAGTTGCGGATGTCGAGCAGGTCGGCCTCGGAGCGGGCGACGAGCTCACCCACGGAGTGGATGCCCTCGCGCTTGAGGCAGTTGTACGACCGAACGGTGAGCTCGAGCTCCTCGATCGGCAGCGCCAGGTCGGCGGCCAGGGCGGCGTCCGTCGGGGACGGGCCCATGTCGATGCCCTCGGCGTCGATGTTGAGCTCGCGGGCCAGACCGAACAGCTCGACCAGGGTCTTGCCGGCGGACGCCATGGCGTCGCGCGGGCGCATGGCCTGCTTGGTCTCGACGTCGACGATGAGCTTGTCGAAGTCGGTGCGCTGCTCGACTCGGGTCGCCTCGACCTTGTAGGTGACCTTGAGGACCGGGCTGTAGATGGAGTCGACCGGGATGCGGCCGATCTCCTGGCCCAGCTGCTTGTTCTGGACGGCGGAGACGTAGCCGCGACCGCGCTCGACGGTCAGCTCCATCTCCAGCTTGCCCTTGCCGTTGAGCGTGGCGAGGACGAGGTCCGGGTTGTGCACCTCGACACCGGCCGGGGGCGCGATGTCGGCGGCGGTGACCAGGCCGGGACCCTGCTTGCGCAGGTACATCACGACCGGCTCGTCGTGCTCCGAGGAGACGACCAGCTGCTTGATGTTCAGGATGATGTCGGTGACGTCTTCCTTCACACCCGGCACGGTGGTGAACTCGTGCAGGACGCCGTCCACGCGGATGCTGGTGACAGCGGCACCCGGGATCGAGGACAGGAGCGTACGGCGCAGGGAGTTACCGAGGGTGTAGCCGAAGCCCGGCTCCAGCGGCTCGATCACGAACCGCGAGCGGTACTCGTCGACGACCTCTTCGGTCAGCGAAGGACGCTGAGCGATAAGCATGTCTGTGTTCCTTCATTCGTGGA
Organism: Streptomyces sp. NPDC096339; assembly: GCF_044762985.1. Lineage (NCBI taxonomy): Bacteria > Bacillati > Actinomycetota > Actinomycetes > Kitasatosporales > Streptomycetaceae > Streptomyces > Streptomyces sp. NPDC096339. Next base: position 11,735 of record NZ_JBIWFI010000041.1, read on the forward strand.
CGCCCACTATTTGACGCCCGACGGGACGCCGTACCGGAGTACGGCTACTGCAAGGGTACGGGCGGCACGGCCCCCGAAGGGGTCGTACCGCCCGGACACTCAAGAACGCACAGGTGCGTCCGCTGCGTCAGACGCGGCGGCGCTTCGGCGGGCGGCAGCCGTTGTGCGGGGTGGGGGTGACGTCCTGGATCGAGCCGACCTCGAGGCCGGTGGCCTGCAGGGAGCGGATCGCGGTCTCGCGGCCGGAGCCCGGACCCTTCACGAAGACGTCAACCTTGCGCATGCCGTGCTCCTGCGCGCGGCGGGCGGCCGACTCGGCGGCCATCTGCGCGGCGAAGGGGGTGGACTTGCGCGAGCCCTTGAAGCCGACGTGGCCGGCGGAGGCCCAGGAGATCACGTTGCCGGACGGGTCCGTGATCGAAACGATGGTGTTGTTGAACGTGCTCTTGATGTGGGCGTGCCCGTGAGCGACGTTCTTCTTTTCCTTGCGGCGCACCTTCTTGGCAGCGCCCTGACGACCCTTGGGGGGCATCTAAATCTCCTACGGGAGGTGGTCGGTCCTACAGCGCAAGACCGCTGAACAGGACTACTTCTTGCCCGGCTTCTTCTTACCGGCGATCGCGCGACGCGGGCCCTTGCGGGTACGCGCGTTGGTGCTGGTGCGCTGACCGTGCACCGGGAGGCCGCGACGGTGGCGGATACCCTGGTAGCACTGGATCTCGATCTTGCGGCGGATGTCGCCCTGGATCTCGCGGCGGAGGTCACCCTCGGTACGGAGGTTGGCGTCCACGTACTCGCGGATCTTGACGAGGTCCTCTTCGGCCAGGTCACGAACGCGGGTGTTCGGGTTCACGCCGGTGGAGGCGAGGATCTCCTTGGACCGGGTGCGCCCGATACCGAAGACGTAGGTGAGTGCGATCTCCACGCGCTTTTCGCGCGGGATGTCAACACCGGAAACGCGTGCCATTCAATGGCTCCTGTGTGTTCGGGGGTCTTCCGCAGAACCGATCCCGACCGCCGACCGCCCGAGTGGGAGGTGGTACGTCCGGGTCCCCGGCCCCCGCCGGAGGTGCCGCCGGCCCCTTGCAGGGCTGGGCGGGTTCTGCGTATGTACGTTTTTCTTACGTCGCGCGAAGAACTGCGGAAGGCAGGTCGGTCGGCGTGCGTCAGCCCTGGCGCTGCTTGTGGCGCAGGTTGTCGCAGATGACCATGACCCGGCCGTGACGGCGGATCACCTTGCACTTGTCGCAGATCTTCTTGACGCTCGGCTTGACCTTCATGTTGGTGAGGTTCTCCGGGTCAGTGCCACCACCCGCACCGGGACGGATGCCCAGGCAGGAGTGAGAGCAAGATCTACTTGTATCGGTAGACGATCCGGCCACGCGTCAGGTCGTACGGAGACAGCTCCACAACGACCCGGTCATCAGGGAGGATGCGGATGTAGTGCATACGCATCTTGCCGCTGATGTGCGCGAGGACCTTGTGACCGTTCTGGAGTTCCACCTTGAACATGGCGTTCGGGAGGGACTCGATCACGGTGCCCTCGATTTCGATGGCACCTTGCTTCTTGGCCACGCTTCGCCTTTCGAATCGGCTACCTTGATCGGTCTCGCGCTTCGCCATGCGGACATGGATGTGCACGAGAGCCGACGAGTCAGTCTACGTCAGGGCACCCAGAAAGACGAATCCGGAAAGTTTGCCCCAGAGTCTAGATCATTAACCGAGGGGGTCCGGAGCCGTCGTCACTCCGTACTCCGCCAGCTTCGCCTTGCCGCAGTCCGGGCTGGTCAGGACGATGGGGCCGTCCTCCGTCAGGGCGATGGAGTGCTCCCAGTGCGAGGACCAGGTGCCGTCCGTGGTGATCACCGTCCAGTCGTCGGACAGTACCTCCGTATGGGCGGTGCCCAGGGAGACCATCGGCTCGATCGCCAGGCAGACGCCCGGGACCAGCTTGATCCCCTTGCCCCGCTTGCGCGAGACGTAGTTCAGCAGGTGGGGGTCCATGTGCATCTCGGACCCGATGCCGTGGCCGCCGTAGTCCTCGATGATCCCGAACTTGCCGAGGCTGTGCTCACCGGTGGAGGGGCGGGGCTGGCGCTTGATGTACGACTCGATCGCCTTCGAGATGTCCACGAGGCGGTTGCCGAGCTTCATGGCGGCGATACCGGCCCACATGGACTCCTCGGTCACCCGGGACAGCTCCACCAGCTCCGGAGCGTGACCGGTGCCCACGAAGGCCGTGTAGGCGGCGTCACCGTGCCAGCCGTCCACGATCGCGCCGGCGTCGATCGAGATGATGTCGCCGTCCTTGAGGACGGTCTTGTCGTCGGGGATGCCGTGGACGACGACCTCGTTGACCGAGGTGCAGATCGTCGCGGGGAAACCGCCGTAACCGAGGAAGTTCGACTTCGCTCCGGCGTCGGCGATGACCTTCCGGGCCACCATGTCCAGATCCCGCGTCGTGGCGCCCGGCACGGCCGCCTCACGGGTCGCCGCGTGGATCGCGGCGACGACCAGCCCCGCCTCGCGCATCTTCGCGATCTGCTCGGGGGTCTTGATCTGGACCATGAAAAACGCCTTCCAGCTTCGGTACGAGTCTTCTCAACAGTACGGCCGCGATGCCCTGGGGACACCGCGGCCGTACCTGCAGAACAGGGGGTACTACTTCTTCAGAGCGTCCATGGCGCGCTGGGTGATCTCCTGCACCTCGCCGAGGGCGGAGATGGTGACCAGCAGGCCCTGCTCCTTGTAGTAGTCGATGATCGGCTCGGTCTGCGTGTGGTAGACCTCCAGCCGGTTGCGGACCGTCGACTCGGAGTCGTCGTCGCGCTGGTACAGCTCGCCGCCGCAGGTGTCGCAGACACCCTCGGCCTTCGGCGCCGCGTACGTGACGTGGAAGACGTGCGAGGAGTCGTTGCGGCAGATCCGGCGACCGGCGATGCGCTTGACGACCTCGTCCTCCTCGACCTCCAGGTCGAGGACGGCGTCCAGCTTCATGCCCTCGGCCTGCAGCATGACGTCGAGCGCCTCGGCCTGCGAGACGTTGCGGGGGAACCCGTCGAGCAGGAAGCCGTTCTCGGCGTCCTTCTGCTCCATCCGGTCCTTGGCCATACCGATGGTGATCTCGTCGGGGACGAGGTCACCGGCGTCCATGAACGCCTTGGCTCGGCGGCCCAGCTCGGTGTTCTGGCTGATGTTGGCCCGGAACAGGTCGCCCGTGGAGATGTGCGGGATCGACAGGTTCTTGGCAAGGAACGCGGCCTGCGTTCCCTTGCCGGCACCGGGCGGTCCGACGAGGACGATTCGCATCAGCGGAGGAACCCTTCGTAATTACGCTGCTGGAGCTGGCTCTCGATCTGCTTCACGGTTTCCAGACCCACACCCACGATGATCAGGATGCTCGTTCCCCCGAAGGGGAAGTTCTGGTTCGCTCCGAAGCCGGCCAACGCCATCGTCGGCACAAGAGCGATGAGACCCAGGTACAGCGAGCCCGGCCAGGTGATCCGGTTGAGCACGTAGCTCAGGTACTCGGCCGTGGGTCGACCGGCACGAATACCCGGGATGAACCCACCATACTTCTTCATGTTGTCTGCAACTTCCTCGGGGTTGAAGGAAATCGCCACGTAGAAGAACGCGAAGAAGACAATCAGGAGGAAGTACGCCGCGATGTAGTACGGGTGGTCGCCCTTGACGAAGTGCTTCTGGATCCAAGTGGCCCAGCCCGCCTGGGATCCGCTGAACTGAACGATCAGTGCGGGGATGTAGAGCAGCGACGAGGCGAAGATGACGGGAATCACACCCGCCTGGTTCACCTTGAGCGGGATGTAGGTCGACGTACCGCCGTACGCGCGGCGACCGATCATGCGCTTCGCGTACTGGACCGGGATCCGGCGCTGGGCCTGCTCGACGAAGACCACCAGGGCCACCATCGCGAGGCCGACGAGGATCACGACACCGAACTCGACCCAGCCGTCGGCGATCTTGCCCTGGAGCTTGATCTGCCAGAGGGCGCCGATGAAGCCGGCGGCGATCGAGATGAACATGAGGATCGACATGCCGTTGCCGATGCCGCGGTCGGTGACGAGCTCACCGAGCCACATGACGACACAGGTACCGGCGGTCATCGTGATGACCATGACGATCGTGGTGAAGATGGACCGGTCCGGGACGATCTGGCTGGCGACCTGGCAACCCTGGAACAGGGCGCCGGTGCGGGCGGTGGCGACGAGGCCGGTGCCCTGCAGGATCGCGAGTGCGACCGTCAGATAGCGCGTGTACTGGGTGATCTTCGCCGTGCCGGACTGTCCCTCTTTTTTGAGGTTCTCCAGCTTCGGGATGACCACGGTCAGCAGCTGCAGGATGATGCTCGCCGTGATGTACGGCATGATGCCGAGCGCGAAGATCGTGATCTGCAGCAGCGCGCCGCCGCTGAACATGTTGACCAGACCGAACAGCCCATTGCTGCTGCCTGCCTGGTCAACGCAGATCTGTACGTTCTTGTAGCTCACGCCGGGTACCGGGATGTGGGACCCGAGCCGGAACAGCACGATGATGCCGAGCGTGAAGAGCAGCTTCTTGCGCAGGTCGGGCGTCTTGAACGCCCGGGCGAACGCGGTGAGCACGGTGCCTCCTGCGACCCCCGCGCTACTGCGTCAGAGGTGACGGTCTGAGGGATCGACGTATACGACAAAGCAAAGGTGCACGCCACCTTACCGGCGAGTGTGCCCCCCGTGGAACGACCAACCGGGGATGCCCCATATGTGAGGCATCCCCGGTCGGGTTTCGAGCTATTTAGTCACTTGATCGTCTTAGACGAGCTCGGTGACAGTGCCGCCGGCAGCGGCAATCTTCTCCTTGGCGGAGGCGGAAACGGCGTCAACCGAAACCGTCAGCGCCACGGAGATCTCGCCCTGGCCCAGGACCTTGACGAGGCTGTTCTTGCGAACCGCGCCCTTGGCGACCAGGTCGGCCACCGTGACCTCTCCACCCTCGGGGTAGAGGGCACCGAGCTTGTCCAGGTTGACAACCTGGAACTCGGTGCGGAACGGGTTCTTGAAGCCCTTCAGCTTCGGCAGGCGCATGTGGAGGGGCATCTGCCCACCCTCGAAGCGCTGCGGAACCTGGTAGCGGGCCTTCGTACCCTTGGTACCACGACCAGCCGTCTTACCCTTCGACGCCTCACCGCGACCCACACGGGTCTTCGCGGTCTTGGCACCGGGGGCGGGACGGAGGTTGTGAGCCTTCAGCGGGCTGTTCTCAGCCATGATTAGTCAACCTCCTCAACCGTCACGAGGTGGCGGACGGTGTGCACCATTCCGCGGAACTCGGGGCGGTCCTCCTTGACGACCACGTCGTTCAGGCGCTTGAGCCCGAGCGAACGCAGGGTGTCGCGGTGGTTCTGCTTGCTGCCGATGTACGACTTCGTCTGCGTGATCTTGAGGCGAGCCATTACGCGACACCCGCCCCGGCACGCGCACGAAGCAGAGCCGCGGGGGCGACGTCCTCGAGGGGCAGACCACGGCGAGCCGCGATCTCCTCGGGACGCTGCAGGCCCTTCAGGGCCTCCACGGTCGCGTGCACGATGTTGATCGCGTTGTCGGAGCCGAGCGACTTCGACAGGATGTCGTGAACGCCGGCGCACTCCAGAACGGCGCGCACCGGGCCACCGGCGATAACACCGGTACCGGGGGAAGCAGGCTTCAGCAGGACGACGCCCGCCGCCTTCTCACCCTGGATCGGGTGCGGGATGGTGCCCTGGATGCGCGGAACCTTGAAGAAGTTCTTCTTGGCTTCCTCGACACCCTTGGCAATGGCCGCGGGAACTTCCTTGGCCTTGCCGTAACCGACACCTACGGTGCCGTCACCGTCACCCACCACGACGAGCGCGGTGAAGCTGAAGCGACGACCACCCTTGACAACCTTGGCGACACGGTTGATCGCGACAACGCGCTCAACGTAAGCGGTCTTCTCGGCGGCAGGGCCACCGTCGCGACCCTTCCGGTCCCGCCGCTCGCCGCCACCGGCACCGCTTCCGCGGCGCTGGGGTCCAGCCATTGGATTACCTCTCTCTGTTACGTCCGTGAGTCCCGGAACCGGGGCTTAGAACTTCAGCCCGGCTTCGCGGGCGGCGTCAGCCAGAGCGGCAATGCGCCCGGCGTATCGGTTGCCACCGCGGTCGAACACGACGGTCTCGACACCCGCGGCCTTGGCACGCTCGGCGACGAGCGCGCCGACGGCCTGGGCCTGAGTGCTCTTGTCGCCTTCGCCACCGCGGATCGAAGCGTCCAGGGTCGACGCGGACGCCAGGGTGTGGCCCTGGAGGTCGTCGATGACCTGAGCAACGATGTTGCGGTTCGAACGCGTCACGACGAGGCGCGGACGCTCCGCCGTACCCGAGACGTTCTTGCGGATGCGGATGTGGCGGCGAGCCTTGGCAGCGCGCTTGTACGCGTCGCCCTTGGCGATCTTCACACCGTATGCCATGGCTACTTACCAGCCTTTCCGACCTTGCGGCGGATGACCTCGCCGGCGTACTTGACACCCTTGGCCTTGTACGGGTCGGGCTTCCGCAGCTTGCGGATGTTGGCGGCGACCTCGCCGACCTTCTGCTTGTCGATGCCCTCGACCGAGAACTTGGTGGGCGACTCGACCTTGAAGGAGATGCCCTCGGGCGCCTCGATCAGGATCGGGTGGCTGTAACCAAGCTGGAACTCCAGACCGGAGCCCTTCGCGGCGACGCGGTAACCGACACCGCTGATCTCGAGAGCCTTCACGTAACCCGCGGTCACGCCGGTGATCATGTTCGCCACCAGCGTGCGGGACAGGCCGTGGAGGGCCTTGTTCTGACGCTCGTCGTTCGGGCGGATGACGTTCAGGACGCCGTCCTCACCCTTGGCGACAGCGATGGGCGCAGCGACGGTGTGCGTGAGGGAACCCTTGGGGCCCTTCACGACGACCGTACGGCCATCGATGGTGACGTCCACGCCGGCGGGAACCGGGATGGGGAGCTTGCCGATACGAGACATAGCTTTTCCTCCGTTCCCGACTACCAGACGTAGGCGAGGACTTCCCCACCCACGCCCTTCTTGCCTGCCTGCTGACCGGTCAGGAGACCGTGGGACGTGGAGATGATCGCCACGCCCAGGCCGCCGAGGACCTTCGGCAGGTTGGTGGACTTCGCGTACACGCGCAGACCGGGCTTCGAGATCCGCTTGATGCCCGCGATGGAGCGCTCACGGTTCGGCCCGAACTTCAGCTCGAGGACGAGGTTCTTGCCGACCTCGGCGTCCTCGACCTTCCAGCCGGTGATGAAACCCTCCTGCTTGAGGATCTCTGCGATGTGCGACTTGATCTTGCTGTGCGGCATCACGACAGAGTCGTGGTACGCCGAGTTAGCGTTACGCAGACGCGTGAGCATGTCTGCGATCGGGTCAGTCATGGTCATGAAGTGGCCTTCGGCCTCTCTCGCCGGGGTTTCCTGTATGCGCCATCCCTCTCCCCACTCAGTGGCGGGACGGGTGCGGTGCGGGGACCTACGGCGTAGTAAGTCGATAGGGCGGCGGACGCCCAACCCCACAAGCCTACGGCATGCGGGCAGGGCGGTCCGCCGACCTGATGCTTACCGAGAGCGTCTGGAAAACCTCAACACCCAAAGGGCGGGAGGATTTACCAGGAGCTCTTGGTCACGCCCGGCAGCTCGCCACGGTGAGCCATCTCACGAAGGCAGACGCGGCAGAGGCCGAACTTGCGGTACACGGAGTGGGGACGACCGCAGCGCTGGCAGCGGGTGTACGCACGCACACCGAACTTGGGCTTGCGGGCAGCCTTCGCGATGAGAGCCTTCTTCGCCATCTCGCTTACGCCTCCTTGAAGGGGAAGCCGAGGTGACGAAGGAGCGCGCGGCCCTCAGCGTCGTTGGTCGCCGTGGTGACCACGGTGATGTCCATACCCCGGGTACGGTCGATCTTGTCCTGGTCGATCTCGTGGAACATGACCTGCTCCGTGAGACCGAAGGTGTAGTTGCCACGGCCGTCGAACTGCTTCGGCGACAGACCACGGAAGTCACGGATACGCGGCAGCGCGAGCGACAGCGTACGGTCCAGGAACTCCCACATGCGGTCACCACGGAGGGTGACGTGGCAGCCGATCGGCTGACCCTCACGCAGCTTGAACTGCGCGATGGACTTGCGGGCCTTCGTGACGGCCGGCTTCTGACCGGTGATCGTCGTCAGGTCGCGGATGGCACCGTCGATCAGCTTCGAGTCACGGGCGGCGTCGCCGACACCCATGTTCACGACGATCTTGACGAGGCCGGGGATCTGCATGACGTTCTCGTAGGAGAACTCCTCACGCAGCTTGCCCGCGATGTCCTCGCGGTACTTCGTCTTCAGACGCGGAGTGGTAGCCATCAGATGTCCTCACCCGTGCGCTTGGCAACGCGGATCTTGTTGCCTTCGTCGTCGAAGCGGTAACCGACGCGGGTGACGACCTTCTTGCCGTCCTTCTCCACGACCAGCTGCACGTTGGACACGTGGACCGGGGCCTCGGTGATCACGATGCCACCGGCCTGGTTCTGCGCGGCCTTGGTGTGCTTCTTGACCCGGTTGACACCCTCGACGAGGACGCGGTTCTCAGCGGGGAAGGCAACGATGACCTTGCCCTGCTTGCCCTTGTCCTTACCGGTGATGACCTGAACCAGGTCGCCCTTCTTGATCTTCATGCTTACAGCACCTCCGGCGCGAGCGAGATGATCTTCATGAACTTCTTCTCGCGCAGCTCACGGCCCACGGGGCCGAAGATACGGGTGCCGCGAGGGTCGCCGTCGTTCTTCAGAATGACGGCGGCGTTCTCGTCGAAGCGGATGTACGAGCCGTCCTGGCGGCGGCGCTCCTTGACGGTGCGAACGATGACCGCCTTGACGACGTCACCCTTCTTCACGTTGCCACCGGGGATCGCATCCTTGACGGTGGCGACGATGACGTCACCGATGCCCGCGTAGCGGCGACCGGAGCCACCGAGAACACGGATGCAAAGGATCTCCTTGGCACCAGTGTTGTCGGCGACACGCAGTCGCGACTCCTGCTGGATCACGTCTATCTCCTGTTTGTCTGCCGGTTCCCGGCCGGGGCTTCAATGAAGCCCCGACCGAGCCTGGCGGAACGAATGCCGAGGGGTCCCTGACGGGAACCTCGACTAATTACTTGGCCTTCTCGAGGATCTCGACGATGCGCCAGCGCTTGCTCGCCGACAGCGGACGCGTCTCCATGATGAGGACGCGGTCGCCGACGCCGGCAGCGTTCTGCTCGTCGTGCGCCTTGAGCTTGTTCGTACGGCGGATGACCTTGCCGTACAGCGCGTGCTTCACGCGGTCCTCGACGGCGACGACGACGGTCTTGTCCATCTTGTCGCTGACGACCAGACCCTCACGGGTCTTGCGGAATCCGCGCTCGGTCTTCTCAGTCACGTTCTCGCCCATCAGACGTTCTCCACCGTCTCGATACCGAGCTCACGCTCGTGCATCAGGGTGTAGATGCGAGCGATGTCCTTACGGACGGACTTGAGCCGACCGTTGTTCTCCAGCTGACCCGTGGCCGCCTGGAAGCGGAGCTTGAACAGCTCCTCCTTGGCCTCGCGCAGCTTGGCAACGAGCTCCTCGTTGCCGAGCTCGCGCAGCTCGGACGCCTTCGTTCCGGCCGCCATCACGACTCACCTGCCTCGCGCTTGATGATCCGGCACTTCATCGGCAGCTTGTGGGCCGCACGAGTCAGAGCCTCACGCGCAATCTTCTCGTTCGGGTAGGACAGCTCGAACATGACCCGACCCGGGTGCACGTTCGCGATCCACCACTCCGGCGAACCCTTACCGGAACCCATGCGGGTTTCGGCAGGCTTCTTCGTGAGCGGGCGGTCCGGGTAGATGTTGATCCAGACCTTGCCGCCACGCTTGATGTGGCGGGTCATGGCGATACGAGCGGACTCGATCTGGCGGTTCGTCACGTAGGCGGGGGTAAGCGCCTGAATGCCGTACTCGCCGAACGAGACCTCGGTGCCGCCCTTGGCCATACCGCTGCGCTTCGGGTGGTGCTGCTTGCGGTGCTTGACCCTACGAGGGATCAGCATGACGGTCAGGCCTCCGTTCCGGTGCTCTCAGCCGGAGCGGCGGCGGGAGCCTCGGCCTTGGGGGCCTCGACACCAGCAGCCTGCTGCGGCTTGCGGCCACCACGGCCGCCGCGCTCGCCACCACGGCCACCACGGCCGGCGGGACGGTCGCCAGCGCCGGCACCACGGGCCGGGCGGTTACCCGCACGGGCCGCAGCGTTCTCGGCGCGAACCTCGGCGATGTTCTTGACGTCGCCCTTGTAGATCCAGACCTTCACGCCGATACGGCCGAAGGTGGTCTTGGCCTCGAAGAAGCCGTAGTCCACGTTCGCGCGCAGCGTGTGCAGCGGCACACGACCCTCGCGGTAGAACTCGGAGCGGGACATCTCGGCGCCGCCGAGACGGCCACCACACTGGATCTTGATGCCCTTGGCGCCGGCCTTCATGGTGCCCTGCATGCTCTTGCGCATGGCACGACGGAAGGAGACGCGGGAGGAGAGCTGCTCGGCAACGGCCTGGGCAACGAGCTGAGCGTCGAGCTCGGGGTTCTTGACCTCGAGGATGTTCAGCTGGACCTGCTTGCCCGTGAGCTTCTCGAGGTCACCGCGGATGCGGTCGGCCTCGGCGCCACGGCGGCCGATGACGATGCCGGGACGGGCGGTGTGGATGTCCACACGCACGCGGTCACGGGTGCGCTCGATCTCAACCTTCGAGATGCCGGCGCGCTCCATGCCGGACGTCATCATCCGACGGATGGCGACGTCTTCCTTGACGTAGTCCTTGTACAGCTTGTCGGCGTACCAACGCGACTTGAAGTCGGTGGTGATGCCGAGTCGGAACCCGTGCGGGTTTACCTTCTGGCCCATTACCGGGAACCTTCCTTGCTGCTGACGACCACGGTGATGTGGCTGGTCCGCTTGCGGATCCGGTAGGCACGGCCCTGGGCACGCGGACGGAACCGCTTCAGGGTCGGGCCCTCGTCCACGTACGCCTCGCTGATGACCAGCGTGGAGGCGTCCGGGTGGTTGTAGTTGTGCGCGGCGTTGGCAATGGCGCTGTCCAGCACCTTGCCGACCGGCACGCTCGCGGCCTGCGGGGCGAAACGCAGGACCGCCTGAGCCTCCGTGGCATCCATGCCACGGATGAGGTCCACCACGCGGCGGGCCTTCATGGGCGTGACGCGGATGTACCGCGCCTGGGCCCTGGCTTCCATGGTTGTCCCTTCGGTGTAAGTCATAGTCGTAACCACCCCGCGATTAGCGGCGCTTCGACTTCCGGTCGTCCTTGACGTGGCCGCGGAAGGTGCGAGTCGGCGAGAACTCGCCGAGCTTGTGGCCGACCATCGACTCGGTGACGAACACCGGGACGTGGGTCTTGCCGTTGTGCACCGCGATGGTGTGACCCAGCATGGCCGGGATGATCATCGAGCGACGGGACCAGGTCTTGATGACGTTCTTGGTACCAGCTTCGTTCTGAGCGTCCACCTTCTTCACGAGGTGGTCGTCGACGAAGGGTCCCTTCTTGAGACTGCGCGGCATCTAAACCCGCTCCTAGCGCTTCTTGTTCGTCTTGCGGCGGCGGACGATGTACTTGCTCGAAGCCTTCTTCGGCGAGCGAGTACGACCCTCCTTCTGACCCCACGGGGAGACCGGGTGGCGACCACCGCTGGTCTTGCCCTCACCACCACCGTGCGGGTGGTCAACCGGGTTCATCGCGACACCGCGGACGGTCGGGCGAACGCCCTTCCAGCGCATGCGGCCGGCCTTGCCCCAGTTGATGTTCGACTGCTCGGCGTTGCCGACCTCGCCGACCGTGGCGCGGCAGCGCGCGTCGACGAGACGGATCTCACCGGACGGCATGCGGAGGTGGGCCATCACGCCCTCCTTCGCGAGCAGCTGCACGGAGGCACCAGCCGAACGCGCGAACTTGGCGCCGCCACCGGGGCGGAGCTCGATCGCGTGGATCGTGGTACCGACCGGGATGTTGCGGAGCGCGAGGTTGTTGCCCGGCTTGATGTCGGCCGTCGGGCCGTTCTCAATCCGGTCACCCTGCTGCAGACCGCGCGGCGCGATGATGTAGCGCTTCTCGCCGTCGGCGTAGTGCAGCAGCGCGATGCGCGCGGTGCGGTTGGGGTCGTACTCGATGTGCGCGACCTTGGCCGGCACGCCGTCCTTGTCGTGACGACGGAAGTCGATCACGCGGTAGGCGCGCTTGTGGCCACCGCCCTGGTGGCGAACGGTCACACGACCGGTGTTGTTACGGCCGCCCTTGCTGTGCAGGGGGCGGACCAGCGACTTCTCCGGCGTGGACCGCGTGATCTCGACAAAGTCGGCGACGCTGGAGCCACGACGGCCCGGGGTCGTCGGCTTGTACTTGCGGATACCCATTTCTCAGTCCTCGTCCGATTCCGGACGACTAGACCTCCGTTAGGAGGCCTGGCCGCCGAAGATGTCGATACGGTTGCCCTCGGCAAGGGTCACGATGGCGCGCTTGGTGTTGGCGCGCTTGCCGAAACCGGTCTTGGTGCGCTTGCGCTTACCCTGACGGTTGATCGTGTTGACCCCGGTGACCTTGACCGAGAAGACCGCCTCGACGGCCTGCTTGATCTGGGTCTTGTTGGCGCCGGGCGCGACGATGAACGTGTACTTGTTCTCGTCCAGCAGCGCGTAGCTCTTCTCCGAGACGACCGGCTTGATCAGCAGGTCGCGCGGGTCGGTGAAGGTCTTGCTGGTAACGGTCGCCTCAGACATCAGGCGTCGCTCCCTTCGGTCTCATCGGCCTTGGGGCCAGACACGAAGGACTCGAAAGCGGCCTGAGTGAAGACCACGTCGTCAGAGACGATCACGTCGTACGTGTTCAGCTGGCCCGGCTCCAGGATGTGAACCTGGGGCAGGTTGCGGGCGGACAGCCACGAGGCCTCTTCGCTGCGGTCGACGACCAGGAGCAGGTTCTTGCGCTCCGAGATCTTGCCGAACAGCGTCTTGGCGGCCTTGGTGGAGGCGGCACCCTCGACCACGCCGGTGACGACGTGGATGCGGGAGTGACGCGCACGGTCCGAGAGGGCACCGCGGAGGGCGGCGGCCTTCATCTTCTTCGGGGTCCGCTGCGAGTAGTCACGCGGCACGGGGCCGTGGACGACGCCACCGCCGGCGAACTGCGGAGCGCGGGTCGAACCCTGACGGGCGCGGCCGGTGCCCTTCTGGCGGTACGGCTTGCGGCCACCACCACGGACTTCGCCACGGGTCTTGGTCTTGTGCGTGCCCTGACGGGCAGCAGCCAGCTGAGCGACGACGACCTGGTGGATCAGCGGAACGCTGGTCTTCGCGTCGAAGATCTCCGCGGGGAGCTCGACGGTACCGGCCTTGTCGCCTGCCGGCGAAAGGATGTCAATGGTGCTCATTACCTCAAGCCCCCTTGGCCGCGGTACGGACCAGGACGAGGCCGCCGTTCGGACCGGGGACCGCACCCTTGATCAGGAGCAGACCCTTCTCCGCGTCAACCGCGTGGATGGTCAGGTTCTGGGTGGTGACGCGCTCGTTACCCATGCGACCGGCCATGCGCATGCCCTTGAAGACACGCCCAGGGGTGGCGCAGCCACCGATCGAACCGGGGGAGCGGTGCTTGCGCTGCACACCGTGACCGGCGCCGAGGCCCCGGAAGTTGTGCCGCTTCATGACACCGGCGAAGCCCTTGCCCTTGCTGTTGCCCGTGACGTCAACCTTGACGCCGGACTCGAACACCTCAGCAGTGATCTCCTGGCCGAGCGTGTACTCGCTGGCGTCGGAGGTGCGGAGCTCCACCAGGTGGCGGCGGGGGGTCACGTCGGCCTTGGCGAAGTGGCCCTTGAGGGGCTTGTTCACCTTGCGCGGGTCGATCTCGCCGAAGGCGATCTGGACCGACTCGTAGCCGTCGATGTCGTTCGTACGGACCTGGGTAACGACGCAGGGCCCGGCCTTGACGACGGTCACCGGGACGACACGGTTGTTCTCGTCCCAGACCTGGGTCATGCCGAGCTTCTCGCCCAGGACGCCCTTGATCTGCTTTGCCATCTTCTCGACGCCTCTCAGAGCTTGATCTCGATGTCAACGCCGGCCGGAAGGTCCAGGCGCATCAGCGAGTCAACGGTCTTGGGCGTCGGGTCGAGGATGTCGATCAGGCGCTTGTGCGTGCGCATCTCGAAGTGCTCGCGCGAGTCCTTGTACTTGTGCGGCGACTTGATGACGCAGTACACGTTCTTCTCAGTGGGCAGCGGCACCGGGCCCGCGACCGACGCACCAGTGCGGGTCACCGTCTCGACGATCTTCTTCGCCGAGGAGTCGATGACCTCGTGGTCGTAGGCCTTGAGCCGGATGCGGATCTTCTGTCCCGCCATGGCTACTCCGTAGTCCTGTCTCTATGTGGAAACGCTCTGGCCCTCGGTCGGCTGCGGGACTTGATCCCGCGGCTTCTCTCCGACCCACGCGGTCGGGCGTGTCGCACACCCTCTACAGAAAATTCCCATACGGAAATTCCCTCATCCAAGGGGGTGCGGTCCCTGTGACCGCGTTTCGGGGGAGAAACACCCACCGAGTGCCTGGTGGGCACCGTGCTGACACTTCCCAGAAGATTCCCGTACGTCCGTCCTCATTGCTGCCCCGAGAGGCAGATTAAGGACGACGAGTACTGTGGGACTCGCTTCCGGTCCTCCCGGCGGGAGGCGCGCAGCATCGGCACTCAGCCGAGCAACTTGAGTAGTCTGCCATACGAGGCACGTACCTGGCCAATCGGGCCGAAGAGAATACCCCGCCACGCTGAGTGGTCAAACCGCCCCACCCATGTCCCCCGCGCGGGGTATTCCCCCGGGTCAGGACCGGGTGCTGGTACCGCACCCTTCGCGCAGGATGTCCTTGCTGCGGTCGTACGGATCCGTGGCGGGCCCCGTGGGCGCCGGACCGCTCGGCTTGTCCTGCGGGAAGTCCGGGTGCAGGAAGCCGTCGGCCGCCTCGCACTCGACGTTCGACCACTCCGAGAAGTACTTGCGCGCCTGGAGCCGGCCCGGCGTGGTCTCCCAGCGTGCCGGGTCGAGCAGGGCCAGGGTGACCTGGCGGCGCACGATGGTCCGCTGCACGCTCGCGCCGCCCTTCGTCACGGGGTGGACGAAGGTGTAGTCCGCCACCACGAGCAGTTCTCCGCGCTCCCCCGGCTCCGCGCGCATGCTGCCGCGCACCTTGACCACGTCCCCGACGGGCTTGATCTCGGCCGGGTCGAAGCGGGTGAAGAGCGTCACCGGGGTGTTCTCCGCGGTGGGGTTCGCCAGGGACCGCTCCAGCCGCTCCACGAGCTGCGGCTGCCGGGGATCCAGGATCGCCAGGGCGGCGGCCGGCCTCTCGCCGCGCAGGGTCGCCGGGTCGAGGTTGGACGCGATCAGGAACTGGCGCGTCTTCTCCAGTGCGCCCGCGACCTGCTCCTTGGACATCCCTCCGACGGCGGCCGCCTCCGGGACCTCGATGCCCGCGGCCCCGTCCGCCCACTGGAGGGCCGGGGAACCGCGGAAAGGTTCCTTCAGGGTCGGCCGGTCCGGGTACTGCTCGGGCGGCGGGGCGGTCGGACGGCCGGTCTCCGCGGCCAGAGGGCCCGCGTTCTTCGCGTCCTCACGGGCCTGGCTCCTGCCCGTGACGCGGTCGATGACCAGCTCCGGCCGTACGGCGATCAGCGCGACCCCCGCGATGACGACGACGGCCAGCGCGGCCTTCAGCCGCCGTCCGCGCCCGCCGCGGCCCCGCGCCTCCCGCGACGTCGGGCCGGTGCGCCAGCCCGGCGGCGGGTCCTGCTGGTGCCGCAGCCGCTCGGTCACCATCCGCGCCCGGGCGGACGGCTCCTTCGGCGCGTTGCCCGCCCCCGTGGCGGCCTGCTCCATGAACCGGGCCCACTCCTCGTCGGAAGGGCTCCGCCCGGCTCGCTGGTCGTCGTCGTTCCTGTTCATACCCCACCCCGTTCGTGAACGCCGGATCGCTTGATGAAACCGATCATGTGCCATCAGCGATCGGCCGGATGCTACTGGCAGCAGATGTCGGGGAGGCCGGCGGGGCATGTCGTCCCGGTGGTGGCTTACCGGGCCGCGCCGAGCACGACGGTGCCCCCGGCCACCCGGTTCGCCGGGGCTTTCATCCTCCGCGGCCCTCCCGGGCGGCTGCGGCCGGTGCGGTGAAGGCGGGGGTCGTGAGGGCCTCGGCCAGCTGCTCCCGCCAGTCGTCGAGCGGGGCGAGTCCCGCATCGGCCCAGCGGTCGTGCGCGAGCACGCTGAAGGCCGGGCGGGCGGCGGGCCGCACGAACGCCTCGGAGGTGGTGGGCCGGATCCGCTCCGGATCCAGTCCGCTCAGCCGGTACGTCTCGCGGGCCAGCCCCAGCCAGGTGGTCCGGCCGCTCGCGGTGCCGTGGTAGATCCCGCCCGGGGCGCGGCCGGCCAGTGCGGCCCGCCCGAGTGCGACGAGGCGGCGGGCCAGCGCGCGGGACCAGGTGGGCTGGCCGTGCTGGTCGTCGACCACGTCGAGGGTGTCGCGCCGGGCGGCCAGCTTGAGCATGGTGGCGACGAAGTTCGGGCCGTGCTCGCCGTACAGCCAGGCCGTCCGGACCACGTAGCCGTCCTGCGGCAACAGCTCGGCGACGGCCTGCTCGCCGAGCAGCTTGGTACGGCCGTAGGCGTTGACCGGGCCGGTGGCGGCGTCCTCGCGGTACGGCTCCGAGGCGTCGCCGGGCAGCACGTAGTCGGTGGAGACGTGCAGCAGCCGCGCCCCGGCGGCGGCGCAGGCCCCGGCGAGGACCCGTACGCCGGTGCCGTTGACGGCGGTGGCGGCCTCCTCGGCCGTCTCCGCCCCGTCGACGTCGGTCCAGGCGGCGCAGTTCACGACCACCGCGACGCCCTCGACGGCGCCCCGGACGGCGTCCGGGTCGGTGATGTCGAGATCTGCGCGGCGCAGGCCCACGGCCTCGACGCCGGCGTCCTTCAGGACGGCCAGGACGTCCTGGCCGAGCATCCCGGCGGCGCCGGTGACGAGCCAGCGCCCTTCTCGCGGTTCGGTGCTCACTTCCGCAGGGCCGCCTTCGCCTTCAGCGGCTCCCACCAGGCACGGTTCTCGCGGTACCAGTCGATGGTGGCCCTGATGCCGTCCTCGAACGTCACCTGCGGGGCGTAGCCCAGCTCGGCGCCGATCTTGCCGATGTCGATGGAGTAGCGCAGGTCGTGGCCCTTGCGGTCCTCGACCTGCTCGACCATGTCCCAGCCCAGGCCGGCGGCCTCCAGCAGGATGCCGGTGAGCTCCTTGTTCGTGAGTTCGGTGCCGCCGCCGATGTTGTAGACCTCGCCGGCGCGGCCCTTGCGCATGGCCAGGTCGATGCCGCGGCAGTGGTCGGAGACGTGCAGCCAGTCGCGGACGTTGCCGCCGTTGCCGTACAGCGGGACCTTCCGGCCGTCCATCAGGTTCGAGACGAACAGCGGGATGACCTTCTCCGGGAACTGGTAGTGCCCGTAGTTGTTGGAGCAGCGGGTGACCACCACGTCCATGCCGTGGGTGCGGTGGTACGCCAGCGCCAGCAGGTCGGAGGAGGCCTTCGAGGCGGAGTACGGGGAGTTCGGCACCAGCGGCCACTCCTCCGTCCAGGAGCCCTCGGCGATCGAGCCGTAGACCTCGTCGGTGGAGATGTGCACGAAGCGGCCGACGCCGTGCTTGCGGGCGGCGTCCAGCAGGACCTGCGTGCCCACCACGTTGGTCATCACGAAGGGACCCGCGCCGGCGATCGAACGGTCCACATGGGACTCGGCGGCGAAGTGCACGACGACGTCGTGCCCGGGCATCACCTGGTCGACGGCTTCGGCGTCGCAGATGTCACCTCTGACGAACGCGTAACCGGGATGCTCGGCGACGGGGGCGAGATTGGCCTCGACACCCGAGTAGGTCAGCTTGTCGAAGACGGTGATCCGGGCCGTGGCATCCGCACCGAGCTGCCGGCGGACGAATTCTGAACCGATGAAGCCGGCGCCGCCGGTCACGAGGATCCGCATGCCACGAAGACTAGTTGTCCGCAGGGGAGTTGGTGGCCGAACGTAACGCTCTCCCCTCCCTTTGGCATGCCCACGCGCATAGGGTGCCCCCATGCGCGGAATCCTCTTAGCAGGTGGCACCGGATCGCGACTGTGGCCGCTGACGCGGGCAGTCTCGAAGCAGCTGCTCCCCGTCTTCGACAAGCCAATGGTCTACTACCCGCTCTCCACCCTGGTGATGGCCGGCATCAGCGAGATCCTGATCATCACGACCCCGGACGACCGCGAGCAGTTCGAGCGGCTGCTCGGCGACGGCTCGCAGTTCGGGCTGCGGCTGGAGTACGCCGTCCAGGAACGCCCGGAGGGCATCGCACAGGCCTTCGTCCTCGGCGCCGACTTCATCGGCGACGAGTCCGTCGCACTGATCCTCGGCGACAACATCTTCCACGGCAGCGGCCTCGGCACCCGCCTCGCGCAGCACACCGACGCGAAGGGCGGCCGGGTGTTCGCCTACCCGGTGGCGGACCCGACGGCGTACGGCGTCGTCGAGTTCGACGAGATGGGCCAGGCCATCTCGATCGAGGAGAAGCCGGCCAAGCCCAAGTCCCGCTACGCGGTGCCGGGTCTGTACTTCTACGACAACCGCGTCGTGGAGATAGCCGGCGGGCTCAAGCCCAGCGCCCGCGGCGAGCTGGAGATCACCGCCGTCAACGACGCCTACCTCCAGGCCGGCGAGCTGAACGTGACCATCCTCGACCGGGGTACCGCCTGGCTCGACACCGGCACGTTCGTCTCGATGGTCCAGGCCTCCGAGTTCGTCCGCGTGATCGAGGAACGCCAGGGCTTCAAGATCGGCTGCATCGAGGAGGCGGCCTGGCGGGCCGGCCTGATCGGCTCCGCGCAACTGCGCGAACTGGCCGAACCGCTGACCAAGAGCGGCTACGGCGACTACCTGCTGCAGCTGCTCGCCGAGGAGGCCCCCCGATGAAGTTCCGCGAGCTCTCCATCGAGGGCGCCTTCGAGATCACCCCGGAGCTGCACGGAGACCCGCGCGGCCTGTTCACCGAGTGGTACCGCTTCGACCGGCTGGCCGAGGTCGTCGGGCACCCGCTGAACCTGGCACAGGCGAACCTCTCGGTCTCCTCGGCCGGCGTGGTCCGCGGCATCCACTTCGCCGACGTCCCGCGCGGCCAGGCCAAGTACGTCACCTGCGTGCGCGGCGCCGTACTCGACGTGATCGTGGACCTGCGCGTCGGCTCCCCGACCTTCGGCACCTGGGAAGGCGTCCGCCTCGACGACGTCGACCGCCGCGCGGTCTACATACCCGAGGGCCTGGGCCACGGCTTCTGCGCGCTCGGCGACGACGCCACGCTCTCCTACCTCTGCTCGGAGACCTACAACCCGACCGGCGAGCACTCCGTCCACCCGCTCGACGCCGACCTGGGCATCGAGTGGCCGGCCGAGGTCCCACTGCTCTCCGCCCGTGACGAGGCCGCCCCTTCGCTGGCCGACGCGATCGCGACCGGGCTGCTGCCCGACTACGCGGCCTGCGAGGAGTTCACCGCGTCGCTCCGCGTGAGCTGACCCGCCGGTTGACCCGTGCGAAGAGGGCCGCATCCCGTGCACCCGGGATGCGGCCCTCCGTCGTACCACCGTCCGACGGGCCGCTGTCCGGCCGATCGCTGTCCGGCCGACCGACCGCTGTCCGGCCGACCGCTGTCCGGCCGACCGCTGTCCGACCGGCCGCTGTCCGGCCGATCGCCGTCCGACCGACCGCTGTCCGGCCGCTGTCCGGCCGATCGCTGTCCGACCGACCGCTGTCCGGCCGACCGCTGTCCGGCCGCTGTCCGGCCGCCGTCCGACCGACCGCCGTCAGTGGACGACGGAGAAGCTGCGCCAGGGCAGACTGCCGGTGGCCGTCACGTTCGAGGTGGACTGCGGGACGTAGATCCCGGGCGCCTTCTCGCTCTTCTGGCAGTCCGGCGTCCGGTACATGATGACGTCGAGCAGGGTGTTGTTCTCGACGTGGGCCGCGCCGCGCGGGAGCGCGATCTTGTGGCAGCCCTGGACCGGCGTGTTCGAGTAGCTGAGCAGCACCGGGGAGTCCTCGGCCCGGAAGGTGAGCTGCCCGACGGTGGTCTTGCCGGTCGAGCAGGCCGTTGCCGTGAGCAGCAGCGCCGCCCCGGTGATGACGCCGACGTACCGGAGCCTGGCTCCTCCGATTTCACGCATGGTGCTCGGTCCTCGTCTGTGCGGTGGTGTCTGCCTCTACCGCAGCCTCACCCGCCGCGCGCCGTCGGGCATCCGCAGCGCACCCGAAGGGATGACCGGGAAGGTGGGGGGCGGTACGTCACGCACGGGCCCGGCCGGGCCGCCGGGGGGGTGGGTTGGTCGGTGCCCGGGCCGGTCGGCAGCCAGAGTGGGTTGGGGGGTTCCCGTCAGTCCCATCGTCCTTCCGCGTCGGGCCAGCCTGTCAAGGGCGCTCCCTTCGGTCGCGTCGCTGCGCGACGGCCTTCGGCCGCCCTTGACAGACCGTCCCGCCACGGAAAGACAAGGACTGCCGGGAACCCCCCAAAGGAACGGGCCGGGCGGAAGAGCCATAAACGGGCCGCCAGAGATGCCCGACCCGGCTCCGGCCCAACGGCCGGGCCCCGCCTCGGGCCCGCCCACCTCGCCCTCCGGCCCGGGCAGACGGCCACCCTCCCCGAAACCCCCACCACAAGCCCCCCGGCGGGTGGAAGGGCGCCCCAAATCGCTACGCGCTCCTCACGTCTCGGCGTCTGACGACCGCCTGGGGCTGGTCTCGCACCGGATCGCTGCGTGCTTCGCCCTGACGGCGTCCACGGTCGTCTTGGGGTGCTCATGGGGCGCCCGCGATCGCCACGCGCTCCTCGACGACGGCGTCCGGCCCCGCCTGGGGCCGTGGTGACCCCCACAACGCCGAAGGGCCCCGGCCCACCGCCGAAGCGGTGGGCCGGGGCCCTTCAGTGGAACTTGGTGCCCGCGTCAGCGAGCTACCAGGTCAGAACACGAATTACTTCGTGATCTTGGTGACCTGGCCGGCGCCCACGGTACGACCACCCTCACGGATGGCGAACTTCAGGCCCTCCTCCATGGCGACCGGCTGGATCAGCGCGACCGACATCTCGGTGTTGTCGCCCGGCATGACCATCTCCGTGCCGGCCGGCAGGGTGACGACACCCGTGACGTCCGTGGTACGGAAGTAGAACTGCGGACGGTAGTTGTTGAAGAACGGGGTGTGACGGCCACCCTCGTCCTTCGACAGGATGTAGGCCTGGGCCTCGAACTCGGTGTGCGGGGTGACCGAACCGGGCTTGATGATGACCTGGCCGCGCTCGACGTCCTCGCGCTTGATGCCACGGAGGAGCAGACCGACGTTCTCACCGGCCTGGCCCTCGTCGAGCAGCTTGCGGAACATCTCGATACCGGTGACCGTGGTGGTGGTCTTCTCTTCCTTGATACCGATGATGTCGACGGTCTCGTTGACCTTCAGGACACCACGCTCGATACGGCCGGTGACGACCGTACCGCGACCGGTGATCGTGAAGACGTCCTCGACGGGCATGAGGAACGGCTTCTCGGTGTCACGCGGCGGGGTCGGGATGGCCTCGTCGACGGCGTCCATCAGGCCGAGGAGCTTGTCGCCCCACTCCTTGTCGCCCTCGAGCGCCTTCAGCGCGGAGACGCGGACGACCGGCAGGTCGTCGCCCGGGAACTCGTACTCGGAGAGCAGCTCACGGACCTCGAGCTCGACGAGCTCCAGGATCTCCTCGTCGTCCACCATGTCGGCCTTGTTCAGGGCGACAACGATGTACGGAACGCCGACCTGGCGGGCCAGGAGCACGTGCTCCTTGGTCTGCGGCATCGGGCCGTCGGTGGCGGCGACCACGAGGATCGCGCCGTCCATCTGCGCGGCACCGGTGATCATGTTCTTGATGTAGTCAGCGTGACCCGGGCAGTCGACGTGGGCGTAGTGACGCGCCTCGGTCTGGTACTCGACGTGCGCGATGGAGATGGTGATACCGCGCTGGCGCTCCTCAGGAGCCTTGTCGATCTGGTCGAACGCCGAGGCCGCGTTCAGGTCCGGGTACTTGTCGTGCAGCACCTTGGTAATGGCGGCCGTGAGGGTCGTCTTACCGTGGTCAATGTGACCGATGGTGCCGATGTTGACGTGCGGCTTAGTCCGCTCGAACTTCGCCTTCGCCACGGGGTCCTCCTGAGAGTGGTTCTGTACGCCTTAACTCATCGGCGCCAGGTGATCTTTGCTGGATAGCCGGTTCCCCCGGGGCAACGGGAGTGTGACTCCTGTTGCCCCAGAGGCTCCGGTGGCAAGCCTAAAACGTGAACTCGGAAGAGTTACTCGCCCTTGGCCTTCGCGATGATCTCCTCGGCGACGTTCCGGGGAACCTCGGCGTAGGAGTCGAACTGCATCGAGTAGCTGGCGCGACCCGAGGTCTTGCTGCGGAGGTCGCCGACGTAGCCGAACATCTCCGAGAGGGGCACGAGGCCCTTGACGATCTTGGCTCCGTGACGGTCCTCCATGGCCTGGATCTGGCCACGGCGGGAGTTGATGTCACCGATGACATCGCCCATGGACTCCTCGGGCGTGGTGACCTCAACGGCCATCATCGGCTCGAGCAGAACGGGCGAAGCCTTGCGCGCGGCCTCCTTGAAGGCCTGCGAGCCGGCGATCTTGAACGCGAGCTCGGAGGAGTCGACCTCGTGGTAGCCACCGTCGAGAAGCGTGACGCGAACGCCCGTCATCTCGTAGCCGGCCAGGATGCCGAACTGCATGGCCTCCTGCGCACCGGCGTCCACCGAAGGGATGTACTCCTTCGGCACGCGGCCACCGGTGACCTTGTTCACGAACTCGTACGCCGGACCGTCGGCCTCGGTGATGGGCTCGATCGCGATCTGCACCTTGGCGAACTGACCGGTACCACCGGTCTGCTTCTTGTGGGTGTAGTCGTGACGCTCGACGGCCTTGCGGATCGTCTCGCGGTAGGCCACCTGCGGCTTGCCGACGTTGGCCTCGACCTTGAACTCGCGCTTCATACGGTCGACCAGCACCTCGAGGTGCAGCTCGCCCATACCGCCGAGGATGGTCTGGCCGGTCTCCTCGTCCGAGTGAACGTGGAAGGAGGGGTCCTCCTCCGCGAGACGCTGGATGGCGACACCCAGCTTCTCCTGGTCACCCTTGGACTTGGGCTCGATGGCGACCTGGATGACCGGAGCCGGGAAGTCCATGGACTCCAGGATCACGGGCTGCTTGTCGTCACAAAGCGTCTCACCGGTGGTGGTCTGCTTCAGGCCCATCACGGCGACGATGTCGCCGGCGCCCACCGAGTCGATCTCCTCACGCTTGTTCGCGTGCATGCGGTAGATCTTGCCGATGCGCTCCTTCTTGCCCTTGACGGAGTTCAGCACCGCAGTGCCGGCCTCCAGGCGGCCCGAGTAAACCCGGACGAAGGTGAGCTTACCGAGGTGCGGGTCGCTCATGATCTTGAACGCGAGCGCGGCGAGGGGCTCCTCGTCCGACGGCTTGCGCTTCACGACCGTCTCGGCGTCGCGGACGTCGTGGCCCTCGATGGCCTCGATGTCCAGCGGCGACGGGAGGTAGCGGACGACGGCGTCGAGCAGGGGCTGAACACCCTTGTTCTTGAACGCCGTGCCACAGAACACCGCGGTGATCGTGGGCTCGCCCTTGCCCTTGCCGGAGCCCAGGATGATGCGGCGCACGGCGGCGTGCAGCTGCTCCTCGGACGGCTCGTCGCCGTTGAGGAAGAGCTCCATGACCTCGTCGTCGTTCTCGGCGACGGTCTCGACCAGCTTGGCGCGCCACTCTTCGGCGACCTCGGTGTGCGAGGCCGGGATGTCGACGATGTCGTACATCTCGCCCTTGGTCGCCTCGGCGGACCAGACGAGCGCCTTCATGCGGACGAGGTCGACGACACCCTGGAAGTCGGCCTCGGCACCGATGGGGAGCTGCATGACGATCGGAACCGCACCGAGGCGGTCCTTGATCATGTCGACGCAGCGGTGGAACTCGGCACCCGTGCGGTCGAGCTTGTTGACGAAGCAGATGCGCGGAACGCCGTAGCGGTCGGCCTGACGCCAAACGGTCTCGGACTGCGGCTCCACACCGGCGACACCGTCGAACACGGTGACGGCGCCGTCGAGGACGCGGAGCGAACGCTCCACCTCGACGGTGAAGTCAACGTGACCCGGGGTGTCGATGATGTTGATGGTGTGGTCGACGTCCTCGAGCGGCCAGTGGCAGGTCGTCGCGGCAGACGTGATCGTGATGCCGCGCTCCTGCTCCTGCTCCATCCAGTCCATCGTGGCAGCGCCGTCGTGGACCTCACCGATCTTGTACGACACACCGGTGTAGAACAGGATGCGCTCGGTGGTGGTCGTCTTGCCCGCGTCGATGTGAGCCATGATGCCGATGTTGCGCACCTTGGCAAGGTCAAGCGAAGTGGTAGCCATATCGGCTCAGTCTTCTCTCGGTCTCGATGTGGGTTCGGACTACCAGCGGTAGTGCGCGAAGGCCTTGTTGGACTCGGCCATCTTGTGCGTGTCCTCGCGCTTCTTGACGGCCGCACCGAGGCCGTTCGAGGCGTCGAGAAGCTCGTTCATCAGGCGCTCGGTCATGGTCTTCTCGCGGCGGGCGCGGGAGTAACCCACGAGCCAGCGGAGGGCCAGGGTCGACTGACGACCCGGCTTGACCTCGACGGGAACCTGGTAGGTCGCGCCACCGACACGGCGGGACTTGACCTCGAGCGACGGCTTGACGTTCTCCAGCGCGCGCTTCAGCGTGATGACCGGGTCGTTGCCGGTCTTCTCGCGGAGGCCTTCCATGGCGCCGTAAACGATGCGCTCGGCGGTGGAGCGCTTGCCGTTCAGGAGGATCTTGTTGATGAGCGAGGTCACCAGAGGAGATGCGTAGACCGGGTCGATGATGACCGGGCGCTTCGGGGCGGGGCCCTTACGAGGCATTCTTACTTCTCCTTCTTGGCGCCGTAGCGGCTGCGGGCCTGCTTGCGGTTCTTGACAGCCTGGGTGTCAAGCGCACCGCGGATGATCTTGTAACGAACACCCGGCAGGTCCTTCACACGGCCACCACGCACGAGCACGATCGAGTGCTCCTGCAGGTTGTGTCCCTCACCCGGAATGTAAGCGGTGACCTCGATGCCGGAGGTCAGACGCACACGCGCGACCTTACGGAGCGCCGAGTTCGGCTTCTTCGGGGTGGTCGTGAACACACGCGTGCAGACGCCACGACGCTGAGGCGAAGCCTCGAGCGCGGGGGTCTTTGTCTTCTCGACCTTGTCCTGCCGGCCCTTACGGACCAGCTGCTGGATCGTAGGCACTACTTCTCCGGTTTCTGTGTGCCGTGTAGTGAAGCTAACCTGGAACTTTGCCGACCCACGCGGTCGGGTGTGTCGGATCCTGCACGCCTTCACCGAGGTGAAAGAGGGCGCGAATCGCGGTGTGGTCTTCTCGGCTCACCGCGGCGTCTCAAGCGCGCGCGGGAGCCCAGGGCACACCCCAGGCACAAGGTCAGAGCGTACCTACCTCACAGAGGTAGGTCAAAACAA
The DNA here is from genome assembly GCF_044762985.1 of Streptomyces sp. NPDC096339. Taxonomy (NCBI): domain Bacteria; kingdom Bacillati; phylum Actinomycetota; class Actinomycetes; order Kitasatosporales; family Streptomycetaceae; genus Streptomyces; species Streptomyces sp. NPDC096339. Next base: position 37,471 of record NZ_JBIWFI010000041.1, read on the forward strand.
ATGCCCAGCACGAAAACACACCGGACGCAAGGTGTACGGACCGGCCAGTTCCGCCGGACCGCTCATCAGTGGCACGATGCCCGAACTCCGCAGGTCAGTCCCGGGGGCGTCGGCGGGCGTCCAGGCCGTACTGCCCGGCCGGCCGTGCGCGGAAAGGCCGTACGAAGCCCATCACGAACCCGCTTCGACGCCCTGGAACGCTCCCGCCGGCCACTCGCCGGTGTGACGGCGCTCGCGGCGGTCTCCGCGGTGGCCGTGACCGCCTGGCAGATCAGCGGCCGGTAACCCCCTCCAACCCGCGCACCGGGGCGGCCCGCCCGGCGGGCCGCCCCCCGCCCACGACCTAAACTGGCGGCTTGCCATCGAGGAGCAGGGAGCAGGGCATTGGGCACCGTGGCACCGGAGACGACCGCAGTCGGCTCTCCTCCCCCCGGCCCGAATGAGCGCTCCCCCCTCCGCTCCTCACGCCGCGCCGCCCGGCTCCGCGGGCCCCTGCTCGCCTTCCTCGTCACCTCGGCCGCGTTCTTCACGGCCTGGGTCGCGCGCGGCACCTTCCCCTTCGGCAACACCGGCCGGGCCATCAACGACCAGGCCAACCAGTACGTCCCCTTCCACCGGGCGCTGTGGGACCTGGTCCACGGCCAGGCCGCCGGTGACCTGCTCTTCACCTGGCGCGGCGGCTTCGGCCAGCAGTTCCTGTCCGACTACTACACGTACCTCGGCAACCCCTTCTCCTGGCTCGCCGTCCTCGTCCCCCGCGCCCACGTGGACCTGGCGGTCTTCGCGATCACCCCGATCACGATGGGCACCGCCGCCGCGGTGATGACGGTGTACCTCGGCAAGCTGCACTCCGGGCCGTGGTGGCAGCGGGGCGTGCTCGGAGCCACGTACGGCCTGTGCGGCTGGGCGCTGAGCGACGCCTCCTACATCCCGATGTGGCTGTGGGGCCTGGTGGCGCTGCCCATGCTCGGCATCGCCGTGGAGTGGTGCCTGGAGCAGCGGCGCTGGCCGGGCGTGGCCCTGCTCGTCGCGCTCGCCTGGTTCGGGAACTTCTACACCGCGATGATGGCGACGATGGCCGCCTGCGTCCTGCTGGCCATCCGTCTGATCACCCTCGACATGACGGGGGCCCAGCGGCTGCGCGCCCTGTGGCGCGCCGCGACAGCCGCCGCGACGGGCATCCTCCTCACCCTCCCGTTCCTCCTCCCCTCCTTCCTCTCCAGCGGCGCGGCGCAGCCCACCCGGGCCAGCGCCTTCGACCCGGTCCGGATCGAGCTCTTCCTGGCCGGCATGCTCCCGGCGACCCACCTGTGGGGCGGCCGCCCCCGCCTGTACGTCGCCTCCCTCGGGCTGATCCTGGCGGGCTCCTTCCTCCTCAACACGCGCATCGCGAAGAAGACCCGCCTGGTCTGGGCCGCGGCGACGGTCCTCGTGGTCGTCTCGTTCCAGTTCCCGCCCACCCAGTACGCATGGCACGGCCTGGCGGTCCCGAACGGCAATCCGTACCGCGAGACCTTCGTCTTCAGCGGCATGGTGGTGATCGTCGCCTGGCTGGCCCTGGCCAACCGGCCGCGCCCCCTCCACCTGGCCCTGGTCACGGCCCTCCTCGTCCTGGCCACCTTCGTGCTGCGGCGCGCCGACGACTTCGGCGGCTGGACCTGGCCCGCCGTCCTGGGCGGCGGCGCGGTGTCCCTCCTCGCCCTCGTCCTCCTCGCCCTGGGCCACAAGCGCCGGCGTCTCCTCCCCATCGCCGCGGCGCTGATGATCGTCGTGGTCTTCGCCGAATCCGCGGCCGCCGCCTACAACGCGGACGCCCGCCGCGCCCGCGAGCGCTGGGCGAAGCCCGTGGCCACCTCGAACCGGTCGGTCACCGAGCACTTCGACGCCGTCCGGCGCGTGGACGGCTGGCCCGCCTACCGGACCGACTCGGGCGCACCCCGCACCTCGTACAACGACGCCCTCGCCCTGCGCGCCGAGGGCCCGCAGTACTACAGCAGCTACCTGCCCGAGGCCACCTTCCAGGCTCTGGAACCCCTCGGCTACGGCTACAAGAACGACGGCCGGACCTTCTTCGGCGCGGACAACCCGGTGCTCGACGCGATCTTCTCCATCGGCGCCCGCGTCCGCCCCGGCGCCGCCCCCGGCACCTGGACGGGCTCCACCTTCCCCGCTCCCCCCCTCGTCACCGTCCGCACCACCCCCCACACCTCGACCAACCCGGCGGACAGCGTCTGGGCCCGCCAGGAGAACGTCCTCGGCGCGACCGTCTACCAGGTCCCCGAGGTCACCCGCGGCGGCAGCGCCACGGAGCAGACGTACGCCGCCCAGTGCACCCCCGGCTCCGAGGTCTTCTGGTACTCCCCCGCCCTCCACGGCACCCTCGCCACCGGCGGCACCGAGCAGCCCCTGGAGGACCTGATGACCGGGGTCACCCCCCTCGGCCCGGTCCCCGCCTCGGGCCGGCTCGACGTCACCGTCCGCACCCAGACCAAGGACGCCACGGCCGGCGCCCACCCCCTGGGCTGCCTGAACCGCGCGGCCCTGGACACGAGGGTCCGCCACCTCACCACCACGGGCGCGACCAAGGTCGACGTCAGCGGCCACGGCATCGAGGCCACCCTCCCCCACGGCACCGACGGCACCGCCGTCCTGGCGATGACGAACGTCCCCGGCTGGCAGTGCTCCGCCCCGATCCGCGACTTCCACGGCCTGGTCTCCCTGGACCTCCCCGCGGGCACGGACAAGCTGTCCTGCACCTTCACCCCGAAGGGCCTCGCCCCGGGCCTGGCGGGCGCCACCTTGGCCCTGCTCACGCTGGCCTCGGTCACGATCACGGCCCGGCGCCGCCGCCGCGCCTAACCGGCGGCCGCGGCCCGCGCTTCCAGCCGGAGCATCCGGGCGCGGGCGGATTCCAGCTGGGCGGCGTCCGCGGCGGGCTGAGCGGCCCAGAGCGCGATCAGCTCGCGGCCCATCCGCATCCCCTCGACGGGGTCGGTGACCTTGAGCCAGGCGGCAGCGGCGTTCAGCACGCTCGCCATGGCCTGCGGGTCGTCGCGGCCGCTGCGGATGCGGGCGATCTCGATGGAGCTCTGGAAGGCCCGGCGGCTGTCCCCGGCGACGAAGGCGACGTAGGCGTTCAGCTCGCGCAGCTGGAGCACCTCGGGCGACTCCCAGCCGAGGCGCTCGGCGGCGGCGTTCACGCTCTGCTGGGCGAGGGTCGCGGCCCACTCGATCCGCCCGAACCGCAGCGCCTCCTGGATCCGCGCCACGGGAGCGCCGACGAGGTCGTCGACGGGGTGCGCGGGCGCGGGGGGCGCCGGAGGCACGGGTGGGGCCGGGGGAACCGGCGCGGGCGTCGACTGCGGCGCAGGTACGGGCTCGGGTGCAGGTGCGGGTGCGGGTACAGGCACGGCTGCGGGCACGGGCTCGGGCGCGGGCGCAGATGCAGGCGCAGGTGCGGGCGCAGATGTGGGCACGGGCGTGGGCGCGGGCTGAGCAATCGGCTCGGGCGCGGTTTCCACCACGACCTCCGGCACCGGCACCGGCACCGGCACGGTTACGGGAGCCGGGACCGGCGTAGGCGCCGGTACGGGCGCGGGGGCCGGCACGGCCTCCACCACCGGCGCGGCATCCACCACCGGCACGGGAGCAGGCGTGGGCGCCGGTGCGGGGAGCGGCGCGGGCCCGGGCGGGACCGCGCCGGGAATCGGTTCGGGCTGGGCGGTGAAGGCGCTGGAGCCGTCCTCCCGCACCTGGATGCGTACGACGAAGGCGATGCGCTCGTCCCGTACGGTCGCCAGGACCGGCGCACCCGTGGACAGCACCTGCCGGTGGAGGTAGTCGAGGACGGCGTCCTGCGGTTCTTCCCCGACACCCGCGACGACGGGCCTGCCCGCCACCTCCGCGTACCCGGCACCGGTGATCCGTACGTCCACGGACACGGGGGCTGCGTAGCCGGGAGACGGGGCCGGCTCCGGCTTCCGGCCTCGGCGACTGAATAGGGACATGGGTTCCTCGGCTCTGCTCAGCGTGCGGGTGTGGAAGATGGGGAAGTGGACGTACCGGTCGGGACGGCGCCGGGCGGGACCGCGGCCGGGGTCACCGTGGCACCCGCGACCTTCCAGCCTGCCGGGCCGGCCACGGTCAGCTTCACCACCGCGGTCAGCCGTGGCCCGGGGCCCGTCCAGCCGTCACGGCCGTGCGCCGTGCCGTCGACGTAGAAGGTGCGGAAGGAGGCACCGGGCGTGCCGCCCGGCCCCTGCTCGTCGTCGTCCTCCGTGATGTCCAGGGTCATCCACGCCTTGTGCTCCGCCCACGTCGCCCAGTCCGAGCCGGTGCCGGCGCCGGGGCGGTAGTCGCGCTCGGCCTTCGCCTGTTCGTCGGTGAGGTAGGCGAGCGCCCGGAGGTTCGCGTCCTGCGGCCCGTTGTCGTACGCCGTGTCGTAGCCGTAGGCCGTCGCCAGCCAGGCCCTGGCCACGGCGTCCGGGTCGGACGGGTCCGGCGCGGGGACGGGCTGCACCTTCGCCTGCCCGTCGAGCGGCTTGCCCGGCGGGACCGGGGCCTTGGCCTCGAAGGACGGGAGCGCGGACGGGGCCGCCGGATCGGCGGCCTTGTCGTCCCGCAGGTCGCGCAGACCGCACCCCGTCAGGAGCGCGACGCCCGTCACCGCCGCGAGAACCGTGCCGAGTGCTCTGCGCACGGTGGTCATCCCCTCCTTCACCTGCCGCCCGCTCATTTGCCGATCCAAGGCGCGGGGTTCACGTATTCGCCGTTCTGCTGGACCTCGAAGTGGAGGTGGGCGCCGGTCGAGTAGCCCGTGGATCCGACGAGCCCGACCACGGTCCCGACGCCGACCTGCTGCCCGACACCCACGTTCAGGGCGGACATGTGGTTGTAGGTCGTTGAGATCTGCGCGCCGCCGATGCTGCCGTGCGAAATGATGACGCGGTTTCCGTAGGCGGGGTTCCAGCCCGCGAAGGTGACGGTGCCCTCCTTGGCCGCCAGCACCGGATTGCCTTCGCCGACGCCGAAGTCCATGCCCGAGTGCAGCTTGTAAACACCGGTCACCGGGTGGACGCGCATGCCGAAGGGAGAGGTCACCGGCGGGTTGCCACGGAGGGGCACGGCCATCTGCTGCCCTGGGGGGATGGTGCCCCCGCCGGGGTCCGTCGCGATCGCCGTGTACTTCGCCATGGCGTTCTTGATGGCGACGACGTAGCTCTGGGTCTCGCGGTAGGGGGGTATGCCGCCGTACTTCTCGATCGCGCCCGGTCCGGCATTGTAGGCGGCGAGGGCGAGGTCGAGGGTGGGGCCGCTGGCTATGCCGCGCTCCTTGTAGCGCTCGACATCCCGGGCGAGGGCGCAGTCGTAGCGCCCCTGGGCCATGATGGCGTCCCCGGGGTCGAACGGGTCTATTCGGCCGTTGCCGTCGTCATCGCGGCCCCAGGTCACCCAGGTCCCGGGCATGAACTGGGACAGCCCTTGCGCACCGACGGGCGACGTCAGACCGTTTCGCCAGCCGGACTCGGCCTCGATCTGTGCCGCGATGACGGGCGGTGTGATCTGCGGGCACATCGAGCCCGCCTTCAGTACCCAGGTCACGTACTCCGGGGGCACGTGCTTCGGGTTCAACGCCCCGCCTCCGGCGACCAGTCCGGTATCGGCTCCGCCGCCACTGACGCCCACGAAGAGGACGAATGGCATCATGACGGCCGCAACTGCGGCGCCGGCCACCCACATGGCCGCGCCGCCCCCCTCTTTTGACATCACTCCCCCGTCGACATGTTCCAATGCCGCTTACCGATGCGAGTCTCCTGGGGGGCCCGCGCGGTCGAGGGTCACGAGACTGTCACAAACAATCCCCAGAGATTCGCACTAAGTTGTCGACGCAGGACGCTACGCGAGTTGGCGTGCACTCGTCGACACGGGGGGAGTTGAAGCCATGAATCAGAAATCACCAGGTGGTCCGGAGATCTGGGTCCGGGGCCCGGTCGGCTCGGCGGCCACACCGGCGGACATCTCCACCGCATCCCCACAACCCTTTGAGAACAACGGACTTCCGGTCCCCGCACCCCTCCCGGACTCCTCCCCCATCAGCTGGATGAACGCCCACGGCGGCGCCGGAGCCACCACCCTGGCCACGGTGTTCGGCGGCTTCGACGCCGGATCCCGATGGCCCGACCTGGCGGCCGGAGCCCCCGGAAGGATCCTGCTCGTGGCCCGCACGCACGCCTCCGGACTCCAGGCGGTGTCACAGGTGCTGGATATGATCAGACGGAATGAACAGCCGTCAGGGACAGTGATTCAGGCGGTCGTTCTCGTCGCAGATGCCCCTGGCCGCCTGCCGCCGGAACTGGCCAAGCGCATCAAGGTGATCAGCTCGGTCGTAGAGATCCACCGGGTGCCGTGGATGTCGACCTGGCGCATGGGCGACCTGTCCGGCCCGGCTCCCAGGGAGACTTCGGCGCTGTCCAAATTGATCAACAGTCGATGACGGCCACCGAGAGGGGAAGCGCAGTGGAGTGGATGCTGGCGGTCGGTGCTAACGTCACCGACCCGCTCAACCAAGTGCTCAGCTGGATGGCCTGGCTCGTGTCGGCGGCCGGGGTCATGGGCGTACTGATCGTCGGCTCCCGCATGGCGATCGCCCTGCGCTCGGGCAACGGGGACGAACACCTCACCCAGCTGGCCACGGTCCTGGGCGCCTGCATCATCGGCGCCACGGCAGGGCCGATCGTCGCCTTTCTGCTCTCCGGCTGAGCCACACCGCCGACCGAACGCGCTCCGGAGTCGGCCACGAGCCGGACTCGACCGGTCACTCCGTGAGCCAAACCTGCCACGATGCGGTCGGCAATCGAATCTCAATACCGTTGACGTTTCGACCATTTGGTCGGCGCAGAAGATTACCCAGGGGGATTCCTCATGCTCAGCAAGGTCCGCGACGCTGCCGTCATTCTCGCGGCCGATGTCCCGAAGCCCGGAATGAACGCCCCGCCGGAGCTCACCAACAAGGTGAACAACGTGCTCGGCATCGTGGCCTGGGCAGGCACCGCGGCCGGCGTCGCCGGTGTCCTGATCACCGGCGCCATGATGGCGATATCGATGCGCCGCGGTGAGGGCTCCGAGCACATGGGCCGCCTCGGCATGGTCCTGGGTGGCTGTGTCCTGGTGGCCACGGCCGGTCCTCTCGTGTCCTTCGTCTTCAACTGACCCGGGAGGCTGACCGATGAGGGCTTCCCAGGGTTCCAGCGGCGAGTGGGAGAAACCGTTCTGGCAGCAACGCGGCTGGCTGATCTCGGCCGCGTTCCTGATTGCGATGGTGCTGATCGGCGGCTACGTCGCGCTCACAGGGAGCGACACCGACGACAACAGTGCATCGCCAAAGAGTCCGGCCAAGACGTCCGCGCCCGCGAACACGCCGTCGAGCCTGCCCTCATCGGGCACGGCAGAGGGACGTCCGGCCGGCTGCAGCACGAACGACGCCGATCAGGCCGTCCCGAAGCAGAGCCCGGCCGACCTGAAGTGGAAGCAGTCGGACACCGATCTGCTGCCGGTGTCGGAGTCGGCCGGGCCGCGCAAGTACGACGGTCCCCTCTGGAGTTGCTACGCCCACACCCCATTGGGCGCCGTATTCGCGGTGCACGGGATTTCCACCCACTTCGCCGGCCCCCGATGGCGCGAGGTGGCCGACCAGCAGATGGCGCGCGGCGCCGGCCGCGACGAGTTCGTCAAGCGGCGTGGAGCCCTGCCCGCCGACGAGGCCAAGAAGGGCGCCCCGGGGAGCAGCGGAACCTACGCCGGCTTCTCCATCCTCAGCTACTCGCCGACCCAGGCGACGGTCATGCTGCTGATGCAGTTGCCCGAGAAGGGCTACGTGTCGGGAACGGCTTCCGTGGTCTGGGAGGACGGGGACTGGAAGCTCCGTCCCACCCTCACCGGGTCACTCCTCGAAGGGGTGGCCGCGGTCGACGGTACGAACGGCTTCGTCATCTGGGGAGGCGGCAGTGCCGGTTAACCTGCCGAGTCCCGGCGATGTCAAGGACTGCGTGCTCCACCCGATCGACTGCGCGGGCAAGGGCGTCGAGAAGATCGGCGGCGCCGTCGCCGACGGCGCCGTCGGGGCCTTCGCCCAGGCGATCGGCAAAGCGGTCAGCGAGATCCTCAAGACCCTCAACGGCGTCTGGCTGAACATCGGCGACGGCAACACGCTCAACCCCCAGAAGGGCACCGGGCTCAACGCCATCATGGGCGAGACCAGCTGGATCGTCGGCTACGTCGCCGTCGCGTCCATCCTCTTCGCCGCGTTCCGGATGGCCTACGAGCGCAAGGGCCAGTCCATGCAGCAGGCGTTCATGGGGATGTGGAAGGTCATCCTGGTCAGCGCCATGGCCCCCTTGATCGCGCAGGCCCTGTACGCGGCCTCCGACGCCTATGCCAAGGAGGTCTACGCCAAGGCCAACCTCGGGGAGAACGCCGAGAAGATCGTCGGCTTCACCGCGCTGGAAAGCCCGGGCACGATCATCATCTTCGGCATCCTCGTCATGCTGTCGAGCTTCATCCAGATCATCCTGATGTACATCAGGCTCGGCGTGCTGATCATGCTGATCGGCACCCTCCCCATCGCCGCGGCGTCCTCGATGACGGGCTGGGGCGACGGCTGGTGGAAGAAGCACATCGGCTGGACCACGGCGTGGCTCCTCTACAAGCCCGCCGCCGCGCTGATCATCTACTCGGCGACATCCATGACGAAGGACGAGAAGAGCCTGGACAGCGTGATCGCGGGCATGGGGATGCTGATCCTCTCCGTCTTCGCGCTGCCGGCGCTGCTCAAGCTCGTCGTCCCCGCGACGGCTGCGCTCGGCAGCACCTCGGGCGGAACCGTCGCCCTGAACTTCGCCAACAGCATCGCGAGCGGCGCCATCAGCATCGCCAGTGGTGGCGGTGGTGGAGGCGGCGGCGGCGGAGGCGGTGGCGGCGGAGGCGGCAAGGGCCCCGAGGGCTCCCCGTCCGCCGGCGCCGGGTCCTCGGCGAGCGGCGCGGGCGGCGCGGGCGGTGGCGCTGCTGGTGGCGCCGCGGCCGCGGCGGGCCCCGCGATGGTCGCGGTCCAGGCCGCCGCGGTGGTCGCCCAGGCCGGTCTGAACGCCGCCAACGAAGTCGCCGGCTCGCTGGACGACAACGACGGTATGAAGGGTCACAACCAGTAGTCCCGTTGCCAGTGGGGTGGTACGCGTCCCGACGCGCACCACCCCACCGCCGTCAGCAGGCCCCTCGAAAGGAATCACCATGCCCGAGAAGCCCTCCCTGCGCGCCTACCTCAAGCGCTACGCCGAAGGCGGTATCCCCCGCGAGGAGATGATCGCCACCGTCTCGGCCTGGGACTTCGAGGAAGAGGACTGGGACGAACTCGTCATCGAACCGGTCCACCAGGACAACACCTTCAGCGTGCTCAGGGGCGGTGTGCTCCAAGGCCGCATCACTCAGGACGAGTACGAGCAGATCATGCTCCGTCGCGGAGCGTACGGCGCATGAACGACGAGTACGGGCAGCTGTACCAGGAGATACAGCGGCGCATGGCGCGAGGGGGTGACCTCTCCCCCGGACCACTGGACACGCTCGCCGCGTTCGGGCGCGACCTCGAATGGGACCGGGCCCGCATGCGCATGCAGAGCGAAGTCCTCGAGCGCTTCAAGGCGGAGAACGCGCACCGCCCGCAAGGTGGTCGCGCCGTCCTGATGACAGCCGGTGCGCCGGGAGCCGGCAAGGGGTTCACCCAGGAGAGGCTCGAGGCCTGGCAGCACGAGAACACCGACCTCGGCCGCGAACTGGCAGCCGCTCACGGCCTGGACCTCAACGACTACGTGGTCCTGAACCCCGACGACTTCAAAGAGGCCATCTTCGAGGCCGGCGGGCTCCCCCGGTTGGACCCTCAGTCGATGGCCCTGCCCTTCGGACGGGAGCTCACCCCGGCGGAACTCTCCGGACTCCTCCACCGAGAGGCCTCGGAGCTGCGGAACCAATTCGAGCAGTGGGCACGGGAGGGCGGCTACAACCTCCTCTATGACGCCACGCTCGCCAACCACACCGCCGCCGCGGACCTGCTCACGGGCCTGCGTAACGAGCAGTACGGGCATCGCGTCATCCTCTCGGTCGAGGTCCCACTCGAACAATCGCTCGCGCAGAACACGAACCGCTGGTACCAGGGGCGCGTCAAATTCGAGCGGGGCGAGGACGCCTACGGCGGGCGCATGTCACCGGATCAGATGATCAAAGCGCTCTACGCCAAGACCACCACCGGCTCCGGGCGCTCCATCGGCCGTGAGAACGCCGAGAAGCTCGCCGACACGGGCCTCGCCACCGCGCTCATCACCACCGACCGCGGCACGTTCCCCCAGGCCACCGCGAACAGCGCACAGGCCGCCGTCTTCCAGCAAGGCGACACCCGCTTGAGCATCGCCGCCGCCGGCCGCCTCCGCTCCACCCAGGGCACCGCCACCCGCGCCACGCCCACGGCCACGGCAAGCGCGCCGCAGGTACCCCGCCACACTCCCCCGGCCCCCGGCCGCACCCGCTGACGCACTCAACCGACGTACCCCGAAAGGAAACCCATGGCCACCGAATCCATGGCGCGGCCTACCTACGGAAACTGGCGGCGCCCCCGCAGGCCCGGCCTCGGGCCGCTCGGTCTGCTCGGGACCGTCGTCGCGTTCGGCGGGCTCGTGGTCGTCCTGCTCGCCTCACTGATCTCGCTCGCCGCCGCCATCGGGGTGCTCATACCCCTCGCGCTCTTCGTCGGACCGCTCGCGCTGCGCACCGCCGACGGCCGGAACGTCTACCAGATGATCGCCGTGCGGATCGGTTGGATGAAGCGCAAGGCCAACGGCTCGCACACCTACGTCTCCGGCCCGCTGTCGCGGCGTACGGGCGGGCACTTCTCCCCGCCCGGCATGCTCGCCCGCGTGAAGATGCTGGAGGGCAGCGACGCCTACGGCCGCTCCTTCGGCGTTCTGCACCACCCGGGCCGCAACCTCTACACCATCGTCCTGGCCTGTGAACCGGACGGCGGTTCCCTCGTCGACCCGCAGCAGGTCGACATCTGGGTGGCTTCCTGGGGCGACTGGCTGGCCCGTCTCTCCCACGAGCCCGGTCTGCGCGGGGCGCAGGTCGTCGTCGAGACCGCGCCCGACACCGGCACCCGGCTCGCCGCCGAGGTCCTGCCGCGGATCGTGCCCGACGCGCCGCCCGCTGCCCGCGCCGTGATGGAGGAGGTCGTGGCCCGCTACCCGTCCGCGTCCTCCGAGATGCACACGTACATCGCCCTCACCTACGGCGCCGTGCCCGGTCCGCGCCGCAAGCAGGAGGACGTCATCACCGACCTGTCGATGCGCCTGCCCTCCCTGCTGTCGGGTCTGGTCGCGGCCGGCGGCGGCTCCGCGTCCCCGCTGTCCGCGGAGCAGATCTCGGAGATCGTCCGCGTCGCCTACGACCCGGCGATCGCCCCGGACATCCTCAACGTCCGCGCGGAGCACGGCGTCACCGGCGTGCAGTGGCACGACGCGGGTCCGGCGGTCGCGGTGGAGACCGTGGACGGCTACAAGCACGACTCCGGGGTGTCACGGACCTGGATGCTGACGCTGGCGCCGCGCGGCACCGTCCGCTCCAGCGTGCTGCGCGGCCTGCTGGAGCCCGCGCAGGGCACCCGCCGCAAGCGGGTCTCGCTGGTCTACCGGCCCATCGACCCGGGCACGTCCGCCCGGATCGTGGAGGCCGACCGCCGCTCGGCCCACTTCATGGCCGGCTCCGAGCGCGGCCTGGTCCAGGCCCGCGCCGCGTCCGAGATGCGCGCGGCCGAGCAGACCGCCGCCGAGGAGGCGTCCGGCGCCGGCCTCGTCGAGTTCTCGATGATGGTCACGGTCACCGTTGCCGACGAGGACCAACTGGCCGACGCGGCGATCACCGTACGCAACCTCCAGGCGTCCTCCCGCATCCTGATGCGCCCCGCGGACCGCATGCAGGCGGCCGCGTTCACCTGCACCCTGCCGGTCGGCCTGCTGCCGTGGGAGCACACCCTCATCCCGTACCAGCTCAGGGAGACGCTGTGAGCAAGAAGCAGCCCCAGCCCCCCCGGCCGCCCCGCGCACCCGTCATCCCGTCGCGCGGCTGGCCCGGCCCGGGCGGCGGGCAAGTCGCCCACATGGACCCGCCGTCGATGTGGCGTTCCACCACCGTGCAGGCGTGTGGGCTGTGGCCGTTCGCCGCGGGTTCCGGCGCGCCCATGACGGGTGTGCCGCTCGGCCAGCACCTGCACACCGGAGCGACGGTGTGCGGGGACCCCATCTCCTGGTTCACCCGGGCCCGGTACATCTCCAACCCGTCGCTGTTCATGCTCGGCATGCCGGGACTGGGCAAATCCACCCTGGTCAACCGGATGCTCATCGGGATGACGGCGACCGGTGTGGTCCCGTTGGTCCTCGGCGACCTGAAGCCGGACTACGCGGACACCGTACGGGCCCTCGGCGGCCAGGTGATCTCCATCGGCCGCGGTGTCGGCGGCATCAACGTCCTCGACCCGGGCGCGATGGGCGAGGCGGCCGAGCGGATCGGCGGGGAGGCCGGGCGGGTGCTGCAGGCCGAGGCGCACGGCCGCGTTCTGAACATGGTCGCGGCGCTGATCACCATCATGCGCGGCCGCCCCATGGACGACCACGAGCAGTCGGTGCTGTCGGCCTGCCTTCACCACCTCAAGGAGCGGTCGACCCCTGGTAAGCCGCCGCTGCTGCCCGACCTCCTGCGCGTCCTCGACGAGGGCCCGGACCGGGTCCGCGCGGTCACCCTGGACCGCGGCAACCAGGAGCGGTACCAGGAAGCCGTCGACCCGCTGCACCGGTCCCTGATCGGCATCCTGGACGGCCCGCTCGGCGACACGTTCGCCACGGAGACGTCCACCCGCATCAACCCCAACGCCCCCGCCGTGTGCGTGGACATCTCCCGCATCGGTGAGGCCGACACCCAACTGACCGCGGCGGCGATGCTCGCCGCCTGGTCGGACGGGCTCGGCACCGTCGCCGCCGCGCACGCCCTGGCCGACGCGGGTCTGGCCCCGCAGCGCTGGTTCTTCACCGTCCTCGACGAGCTGTGGCGGCCGCTGCGCGCCGCCTCCGGCATCGTGGAACGCATCGACGCCCTGACCCGCCTGAACCGCTCGCTCGGACTCGGCGACGCCAAGATCACCCACACGCTCAAGGACGCCGAGGCACTCGGCAGCGAGTCCGACCGCGCGAAGGCCCGCGGCTTCGTGGAGCGCGCCGGGATGGTGGTGTGCGCGGGGCTGCCCCGTACCGAGATGGAGGAGCTCGGCAAGGTCATCGGCATGTCGGAGCGGGAGATCGACCTCGTCTCGTCCTGGTCCTCCCCTCCCGGCTGGGCCAACCCCACGGCCAACTCCGAGCCTCCCGGCCGCGGCCGGTTCCTGATCAAGGTCGGCGGCCGGCCGGGCATCCCCATCAAGGTCGCCATCACCGAGACCGAGAAGAACCTGCACAACACCAACAACCGCTGGACCGAGGCCGACAAGGTGCCGCTGATCAAGCCCAGGGACGGACAGTGACCGCACGTACCCCCCGCAAGAAGGGCGGCGGCTCCGCCGAGGACCTGCTGCCCTGGCTGATCGTAGGTGTCGCCGCCGTCGTCTTCCTAGGCTTCCTGTCCGCCTGGCTGGGCGGCACCCTCGGCGCGGCCGCCGCGGGCGCCGGCTGGAACCCTCCCCCGTTCGCCCTGAGCACCCTCGCCACCCTGGTCCAGGACGGCCCGGCGGCGCTCTGGCCCGGAGTGTCCGGTGCCGTGTCGGGCGCCGGGATCGCGGTGACGTTCGGCGTGCTCCTGGGCCTGGTGGTGACTCTGGTCCTGCTGGTACGCAAGGGTGGCGGTGGCTCCAACGGCCTGGCCGGCCGCAAGGAGCTCGCCACGATGCTCCCCAAGGGGGCGGCCGCCCGCGCGCTGGAGCTGCGCCCGCACCTGAAGAAACTCACCGACGGCGGCAAGCTCACCCCCGACGACACCGGCAACCTCCTCGGCAACCTGGAACCGAACGGCCCCGAGCTGCGCTCCAGTTACGAGGACGTGGAGCTGGACCTGATGGCCCCCCGGGCCGGCAAGTCCACCGGCATCGCGGTCCCCCGCGTCCTGCGCGCCCGCGGCAGCGTCCTGCTGACCTCGAACAAGTCGGACGTGTACAGCGTGACCCGCGCCGAACGCGAACGCGTCGGCCAGGTGTGGACGTTCGACCCGCAAGGCATCGCCCACACGCCCCGCGCCCTGTGGTGGGACCTGCTCGCCGACGCCCGCGACATCGAGGGCGCCCGCCGGCTCGCCGGCCACTTCGTCAGCGCGGTCAACGACGACGCCTCCAAGCGGGACTTCTGGATCTCCGCCGCACAGAACACCCTCACCGCCCTCTTCCACGCGGCCAGCAAGGGCGGCCGTCGTATCGACGAGGTCCTGGGCTGGCTCGCGGACCCCGCCGACCGCACCCCCATCGACCTGCTGCGCGACGCCGGCATGACGGCCCTCGCCGAGCAGCTGCGCGGCACGATCCAGGGCGCCGTCGAAACCCGCGACGGAATCTACGAGACGGCCCGCCAGTGCGTGGCCTGCCTCCTCGACCCGAAGATCGCGGCCTGGGTCAGCCCGGACCCGGTGCTGCCGGAGTTCCGCCCCGACCACCACGTCCTGGGCACCGACACCCTCTACCTGCTGTCCAAGGACGGCGGCGGCTCGGCCGCAGGCGTGATCGCGGCCGTCGCGGACTCCGTCCTGCGTGCCGGTGTCCGCGCCGCGGAACGCATGGGCGGCCGGCTCGAACCCCCGATGACCGCCGTCCTCGACGAGGCCGCGAACGTCTGCCGGATCTCCGACCTGCCGGACCTGTACTCGCACCTCGGCTCGCGCGGCATCAACATCGTGACCCTGCTGCAGAGCTACCGGCAGGGGGCCCGGGTGTGGGGCGAGGCCGGCATGGACGCCCTGTGGGGCGCCTCGACGATCAAACTCCTCGGCGCCGGCCTTGACGACGCCGACTTCGTGGAGAAGATCTCCAAGCTGGTCGGCGAGCAGGACGTCAGCACCGTGAGCGTCTCCCGCAGCAAGGACGGCCGCACCCGCTCGACCTCGTACCGGTTGGAACGGATCCTGCCCGCGGACCAGATCCGCGCCCTGCCCAAGGGCACCGCGCTCCTGATGGCCACGGGCGTCCGGCCCGCCCTGATCCGGCTGCGCCCCTGGTACCTGGAACCGGGCGCGGACCGCATCTCCGCGGCCGCAAAGGCCGAGGTTCAGGCCATCACCGCCCGCGCCGCGAGGGAGCTGTCCCGATGAGCACACCCGCCGACGCCGACCAGGCTCCGCCCTTCATCCTCTACCTCGACGGCAAGGCGTACGAGAAGGAGCTGGAGCTGCTCGTCACCTGGGTCCACGCCCTGCTGCTCCCCGTCTACGGCCGGGAGACGACCTCGTCCACTCCCTGGTGTCCGCGCTGGTGGGAGCACCTGGAAGCAGTGGCCCGGCTGCACGGCCTGTGGCTGGCCTGGCAGGAACACACGGACCCTGCCGCCGGGCCCAGCGGCCCCGCACTCTGGCACCGCGACCACCTGGGCGCGGTCATGGGCGAGCTCCGCAGCCCGTCCGGACCGTTCGCCGGGTGCAAGGAAGGATCCCACCGGGCCAAGGCGGCCCCGGTGGTCGAAACGTTCTGACCACACGAAAGGCAGCGCAGCTGTGCGTAACAGGAACGGGGTGGCGAGCGCGATCCTTGCCGGAGCGCTTCTCGCCGGCTGCGGCAGTGGGGGCGACGGCAAGGCCCAGACCCCCGCGCAGGACGGCACCCGGGCACCCGGGAAGACGGCTGAGCCCGCCCCGGGCATCACGGTCCAGCTGACGGCGCCACCGGCCTACGCGGCCGATCAGGGCTGGCAGCAGACCCTGGCCTGGATGCCGAAGAAGTACAGCTCCAAGCCCCCGGTCGCGGTCGGCGCCCAGACGGATGTCGTCGCGTACGTCACCGTCTCCGAGGACGGCTACGTCACCCAGGCGCGCGAGGCGTCGACCGGAAGGATCCTGTTCACCGGCAAGCCGTGGGAGCCCCCCACCTCCATGTCGCAGGCCGGAAGGTACGGGTACGACGGCGACTGGGTGGAGCTTCCCTCGGTCTCGACGGCCTTCCAGGACGGCCGCGAGTACGTCGTGACCTGGGCGCACGGGATCCTCGGCGAGGACGCCCTCAACAAGGGCAAGGAAGTCGTCCGCCTGGCGGTCTACCCCGCGGACGCCTCCGGCGACACCGTGGCCCCCCAGCGTGAGATCGACATCCCCGTCCAGACTCTCGGCGCGAACCGCGGCAACGACGCGGCCGATCTCCGGGTCGAGGACTACGGCACGGGCCTCCAGGTCCACTGGACGGGGTCCTCCAGCGGCGCCGTGGCCGTGGACCTGGCGACGGGCACAATCGACACGTGCGGCGACTCCTGCGCGAAGGGAGCCGCCGGCGAAATCAGGACCGGCAAGGGCTGGCTGGTCCAGGACACCGTGTTCGGGTCCTTCCAGGTCCCCGGAGCCTGGACCGCCTTCGACGCCATCCCGCCGGGCGCGTCCGCGAAGAAGGGCGAGGTCAGCACGGACGGCGTCTACCGCTCCGTCACGCGCGGCCATGTCTTCTCGTCCTGGCACACCCAGGCCGACAAGATCCTCTCCCCCCTCACCGCCGTCCACGAGGCCGCCACGGGGAAGCTGGAGACGAGCATGCCCTGCGAGATCCGGCACGACCATGCCGTCGCCTCCCCCAACGGCCGCTTCGTCGCCGACGGCACCGTCGCCTTCGACCTCCAGCGCCGCCAGGGCACCTGCCTGAGCAAGAACGAGCAGCGCAAGGAGGACGTCTTCGTCACGGCGGTCACCGATGCGGGCACCGCCTACGGCACCGTCGGCAACGGCCGCGGCGACGCCTCCACCGCGGAGGTCGATCTCGCCGGCGGCACCGGCACCCCCAAGCTCCTCCCGCCCGGCACCGTCGTGCCGTCGTGGGCCCTGAGGGACACCGGCGTCTTCCTGACACCCGGCCCCAGCGGCGGACTGCTCGTCTCCGCCCTCAAACACAAGTGAAACAACCCGCCTGACATGGAGAGGCACATGGATCTACCTCAGATCGCCCAGCTGTTCCGGTGGCGGCACCCGCTCGCCGGCGAGGCCCACGCCCTGCTGCGCGCGGTGTACGACCCGGCCACCGGCCAGGCCGTCGCGGTCGTGTCCGAGCTGGCCGACAACCCGGACGACCGCGGGATCACCTACGACTTCTCGTGCGTAGCCGAGGCAGTCCTGCCCCTGCTCCGCACGAAGCTGAGCCCTCAGCTCAGCTCCGTCCTGTGGATCACGCACTTCGGCGACTTCTCGTACCACTACGTCCCCGGGCCCGAGACGTTCACCGCGGTCTCCCTCGGCGTGACCGGGAACGGCTACACGGACGACTACGAGGGCGACCAGGAGCTGACTGCCGACGAGGTGGCCCGGCTGTTCGGCGGACGCCCGCTGAGGCCCGTACCCGAGGTCCTGGCCGGACTGGATCCCCTGACGTGACGGAACTGGTCTCGGGCCGGGACGTCCTGCGCCAGGCACGCGAGCTCTACGCGCACTACCGCCCGGATGTGCAGCAGGCCGGAATGAAGGTCGCGGTGATCCGCTTCACCCCGAAGGAGACCGACCCACCGGACTGGCGCATCCGGCTGGAGGCGTCCCGGATCTCCGCCGAGCAGAAGATCAAGAGCTTCGAGCACATCGGATTCCAGGCCGACCACGTCGTGCTGCCTCCCGGGATCGACCGTGCCGGCTTCCAGAGGGTCCTGGAGAGCTACAACGCGGACCCGAACACTCGTGCGATCATCGTTCAGTTCCCACCGCCGCCCAACCTCATGCCGGTCGTCGCCCGCCTGGACCCGGCCAAGGACATCGACGCCCTGCTCAAGGGCCGCTCCCCCTACCCGGCCTGCGCAACAGCCGAGGGCATCTACCGGGTCGCGGAACCGTTCGCCACCGACAAGCCCACCATCGCGGTGGTCGGCAGCCAGGGGTTCGTCGGCCAGGGCGTGGTGGGCCTTCTCCAGGCCAACGGGCACGACCCGATCACCCTCGACTACGGCGACGACCTGCGCCGCGTCCGGGACGCCGACATCGTCATCTCGGTCACCGGCAACCCCGGCATCCTCGGGACCGATCACATCCAACCCCACCACCGGGTCGTGATCGACTCCGGCTTCGTGCCACAGGCGGACGGTAGCGTACGGGGCGACATCCGCCCCGAGGCCTCCGCGATCGCACAGAACATCACACCCGTCCCCGGCGGCATCGGACCGGTGGAGATGGCCACGCTCATGGAAAGGGCGATCCGCCAGGAGGTGGACCCGAACGTCACCCCGTGGAAGGTCACCCCCGGCCCGTTCCTGGACCGCGCCGAGTTCGCGGCGGCGGCTGCCTCGAAGGCGGCGACCGCGAACGCCCCCACCTCGCCGGCCAACGCCCCCACGGCCACCGGCATCGCCCCCACCGGCCCGGTCTCGGTCGCCGAGGCCGCCCGGCTGCGCGGCGGCGGAGCCCCGCCGGCCGCCCCCGGGGCCCCGGCCGGACCACCACGGATCCCGGGCCAGCAACCGGCCCCGGCCCGCCCCCAGCAGCCCCAACAGCCCCAGCAGGGCGGCGGCCACACCCGCTGACCCCGCCGGGGCCCGTACGCACGTACACAACGCCGCAGGGCGGCCACCCTCTCGGGTGACCGCCCTGCGGTTACTGCTCGGCTTCGACTCAGCCGTGCTGTGCCTTATGCCGTCTGACTTCGTCAGCCGTTGTACGGGCCGTAGTCGTAGTCCTCCAGCGGGACAGCCTGGCCGGAGCCGGTGCCGAAGGGCGAGTAGTCGATGTCGTCGTAGCCGACGGCCGAGTACATCGCGGCCTTCGCCTCCTCGGTGGGCTCCACCCGGATGTTGCGGTAGCGGGACAGACCCGTACCGGCCGGGATGAGCTTACCGATGATGACGTTCTCCTTGAGGCCGATCAGGGAGTCGGACTTGGCGTTGATCGCCGCGTCCGTCAGGACCCTGGTCGTCTCCTGGAAGGACGCCGCCGACAGCCACGACTCGGTCGCGAGCGAGGCCTTGGTGATACCCATCAGCTGCGGACGGCCGGAGGCGGGGTGACCGCCCTCGGTGACCACGCGACGGTTCTCGGTCTCGAACTTCGACCGCTCGACCAGCTCGCCCGGCAGGAGCTCCGCGTCGCCGGACTCGATGATCGTCACGCGGCGCAGCATCTGCCGGATGATGATCTCGATGTGCTTGTCGTGGATCGACACGCCCTGCGAGTTGTAGACCTTCTGGACTTCGCCGACCAGGTGGACCTGGACGGCACGCTGGCCGAGGATGCGCAGCACGTCGTGCGGGTTGGTGGCACCCATGGTGAGCTTCTGGCCCACCTCGACGTGGTCGCCCTCGTGCACGATGACCTTGGCGCGCTTCGAGATCGGGAACGCCGTCTCGTCGCTGCCGTCGTCGGGCGTGATGACGATCTTCTTCGTCTTCTCGGTCTCCTCGATCCGCACGCGACCGGCGGCCTCGGAGATCGGGGCGACACCCTTCGGGGTACGGGCCTCGAAGAGCTCGACGACACGCGGCAGACCCTGCGTGATGTCGTCACCGGCCACACCACCGGTGTGGAAGGTACGCATCGTCAGCTGGGTACCGGGCTCACCGATGGACTGGGCGGCGATGATGCCGACCGCCTCACCGATGTCGACCAGCTTGCCGGTGGCGAGCGAGCGTCCGTAGCAGAAGGCACAGGTGCCGACCGCGGACTCACAGGTCAGGACCGAGCGGGTCTTGACCTCCTCGACGCCGTTGGCGACCAGGGCGTCGATGAGCACGTCACCGAGGTCGACGTTGGCCGGCGCGATGACCTTGCCGTCGATGACGACGTCCTCGGCCAGCATGCGGGCGTAGATCGAGGTCTCGACGTCGTCGGCCTTGCGCAGCACGCCGTCCTCGCCGCGAACGGCGATCTTCAGCTTCAGACCGCGCTCGGTGCCACAGTCCTCCTCGCGGATGATCACGTCCTGCGAGACGTCCACCAGACGACGGGTCAGGTAACCCGAGTCGGCGGTACGCAGGGCGGTGTCCGCCAGACCCTTACGGGCACCGTGCGTGGAGATGAAGTACTCCAGAACGGTGAGGCCCTCACGGAAGGACGCCTTGATCGGACGCGGGATGGTCTCGTTCTTCGCGTTCGACACCAGACCACGCATACCGGCGATCTGTCGCATCTGCATCATGTTTCCTCGGGCACCCGAGTCAACCATCATGAAGATGGGGTTCGTCTTGGGGAAGTTCGCGTTCATCGCCTCGGCAACCTCGTTGGTCGCCTTGGTCCAGATCGCGATGAGCTCCTGCGTGCGCTCGTCCTTGGTGATCAGACCGCGCTCGTACTGCTTCTGGACCTTCTCGTCCTGCTCCTCGTAGCCCTTGACGATGGCCTTCTTGGCCTCGGGCACGACGACGTCGGAGATGGCCACGGTGACGCCCGAACGGGTCGCCCAGTGGAAGCCGGCCGCCTTCAGGTTGTCGAGCGTCGCCGCCACGATGACCTTGGGGTAGCGCTCCGCCAGGTCGTTGACGATCTCGGAGAGCTGCTTCTTGCCCACCGAGTAGTCGACGAACGGGTAGTCCTCGGGCAGCAGCTCGTTGAAGAGCGCACGGCCCAGGGTCGTCTTCAGACGGAAGCTGTCGCCCGGCTGGAACTCCTGCTCGCCCTCCTCGGCGACCGGCGCCACCCAGCCACGCGGCGGGATGGTGCCCACCGGGAAGCGGATGTCGACGGACGACTGGAGCGCCAGCTCGCCGTTGTCGAACGCCATGGTCGCCTCGGCCGTGGAGCCGAACGCGCGGCCCTCGCCCTTGGTGTCACGGAGCTCACCGTCGGTGGTCAGGAAGAACAGACCCAGGACCATGTCCTGCGTCGGCATCGTGACCGGACGGCCGTCGGCCGGCTTGAGGATGTTGTTCGAGGACAGCATCAGGATGCGGGCCTCGGCCTGCGCCTCCGCGGAGAGCGGCAGGTGCACGGCCATCTGGTCACCGTCGAAGTCCGCGTTGAACGCGGTGCAGACGAGCGGGTGGATCTGGATGGCCTTGCCTTCGACCAGCTGGGGCTCGAAGGCCTGGATGCCGAGGCGGTGCAGCGTGGGCGCACGGTTCAGGAGAACCGGGTGCTCGGCGATGACCTCTTCGAGCACGTCGTACACGACCGTGCGGCCGCGCTCGACCATGCGCTTCGCCGACTTGATGTTCTGCGCGTGGTTCAGGTCGACCAGGCGCTTCATCACGAACGGCTTGAAGAGCTCCAGCGCCATGGCCTTGGGCAGACCACACTGGTGCAGCTTCAGCTGGGGACCGACGACGATCACGGAACGCGCGGAGTAGTCCACGCGCTTGCCGAGAAGGTTCTGACGGAATCGACCCTGCTTGCCCTTCAGCATGTCGCTGAGGGACTTCAGGGGGCGGTTGCCGGGACCGGTCACCGGACGACCACGACGACCGTTGTCGAAGAGGGCGTCGACGGCCTCCTGGAGCATGCGCTTCTCGTTGTTCACGATGATCTCGGGGGCACCGAGGTCGAGAAGGCGCTTCAGGCGGTTGTTGCGGTTGATCACGCGGCGGTACAGGTCGTTCAGGTCGGAGGTCGCGAAGCGGCCACCGTCCAGCTGCACCATCGGACGGAGGTCCGGCGGGATGACCGGGACGCAGTCCAGAACCATGCCCTTGGGCTTGTTGCTGGTCTGCAGGAACGCGGAGACGACCTTGAGGCGCTTGAGCGCACGGGTCTTCTTCTGGCCCTTGCCGGTACGGATGATCTCGCGGAGGCGCTCGGCCTCCTCCTCGAGGTCGAAGGACTCCAGACGCTTCTGCAGCGCGGCGGCGCCCATGCAGCCGTCGAAGTACGTGCCGAAGCGGTCACGCAGCTCGCGGTACAGGAGCTCGTCGCCCTCCAGGTCCTGGACCTTGAGGTTCTTGAAGCGGGCCCACACCTCGTCGAGGCGGTCGATCTCGCGCTGGGCGCGGTCACGGAGCTGCTTCATCTCGCGCTCGGCGCCTTCGCGCACCTTCCGGCGCACGTCGGCCTTCGCGCCCTCGGCCTCCAGCTCGGCCAGGTCGCTCTCGAGCTTCTTGGCACGGCCTTCGAGGTCCGCGTCACGGCGGTTCTCGATCTGCTGGCGCTCGACGGAGACGTGGGCCTCCAGCGACGGCAGGTCGCGCTGACGGCGCTCGTCGTCGACGAACGTGATCATGTACGCGGCGAAGTAGATGACCTTCTCGAGGTCCTTCGGCGCGAGGTCCAGCAGGTAGCCAAGGCGCGACGGGACGCCCTTGAAGTACCAGATGTGGGTGACGGGAGCGGCAAGCTCGATGTGGCCCATCCGCTCACGGCGCACCTTGGCGCGCGTGACCTCGACGCCACAACGCTCACAGATGATGCCCTTGAAGCGGACACGCTTGTACTTGCCGCAGTAGCACTCCCAGTCCCGGGTAGGACCGAAGATCTTCTCGCAGAAGAGTCCGTCCTTCTCGGGCTTGAGGGTGCGGTAGTTGATGGTCTCCGGCTTCTTGACCTCGCCGTGCGACCAGGTTCGGATGTCGTCCGCGGTGGCAAGGCCGATCCGCAGCTCGTCGAAGAAGTTGACGTCGAGCACTGTGCGTCAATCCCTCTTTCGGGGTCGAGTCTCAATCATGGTCTGAACGGTCCCGGGGCGGCCGGGGGATCACTCGGATCCCCCGGCCAGGCCCGTCAGACCTCTTCGACGCTGCTCGGCTCGCGCCGGGACAGGTCGATACCGAGCTCCTCCGCCGCGCGGAAGACGTCCTCGTCGGTGTCGCGCATCTCGATGGACATGCCGTCCGAGGACAGCACCTCCACGTTGAGGCAGAGCGACTGCATTTCCTTGATGAGCACCTTGAAGGACTCGGGAATGCCCGGCTCGGGGATGTTCTCGCCCTTGACGATGGCCTCGTAGACCTTCACGCGGCCGGTCACGTCGTCGGACTTGATCGTCAGGAGTTCCTGGAGCGCGTACGCGGCGCCGTATGCCTCAAGCGCCCACACCTCCATCTCACCGAAGCGCTGACCACCGAACTGCGCCTTACCACCCAGCGGCTGCTGCGTGATCATCGAGTACGGACCGGTCGAACGGGCGTGGAGCTTGTCGTCGACCAGGTGGTGCAGCTTGAGGATGTACATGTACCCGACCGAGATCGGGTCCGGGAACGGCTCGCCGGAGCGGCCGTCGAACAGGCGCGCCTTACCGGTCGGGAGCACCATGCGCTCGCCGTCGCGGTTCGGGATGGTGTGCTGGAGCAGGCCGGCCAGCTCGTCCTCACGCGCACCGTCGAAGACGGGGGTGGCGACGTTGGTGCCGGGGGCGACCTGGTCGGCGCCGATCGCCTGGAGGCGCTGCGCCCACTCGTCCGCGAGACCGGAGACGTCCCAGCCGCGGCTGGCGAGCCAGCCGAGGTGGATCTCCAGGACCTGTCCCGGGTTCATTCGGGACGGGACACCCAGCGGGTTCAGGATGATGTCGACCGGCGTGCCGTCCTCGAGGAAGGGCATGTCCTCGATCGGAAGGATCTTGGAGATGACACCCTTGTTGCCGTGACGGCCGGCGAGCTTGTCACCGTCGGTGATCTTGCGCTTCTGGGCGACGTAGACGCGGACCAGCTGGTTCACGCCCGGGGGAAGCTCGTCGCCCTCCTCGCGGTCGAAGACGCGGACACCGATGACCTTGCCGATCTCACCGTGAGGGACCTTGAGCGAGGTGTCACGCACCTCGCGGGCCTTCTCACCGAAGATCGCGCGGAGCAGACGCTCCTCCGGGGTCAGCTCGGTCTCACCCTTGGGCGTGACCTTGCCGACCAGGATGTCGCCGGCGACGACGTCCGCACCGATGCGGATGATGCCGCGCTCGTCGAGGTCCGCGAGGACCTCCTCGGAGACGTTCGGGATGTCCCGGGTGATCTCCTCGGGGCCGAGCTTGGTGTCACGGGCGTCGACCTCGTGCTCCTCGATGTGGATCGAGGAGAGGACGTCGTCCTGCACGAGGCGCTGCGACAGGATGATCGCGTCCTCGTAGTTGTGACCTTCCCACGGCATGAACGCGACGAGCAGGTTCTTGCCGAGGGCCATCTCGCCCTCTTCGGTCGCGGGACCGTCGGCGAGGACCTGGGACTCGATGATCCGGTCGCCCTCGTTGACGATGACCTTCTGGTTGACCGAGGTGCCCTGGTTCGATCGGGAGAACTTGGCGACGCGGTACGTGGTGTACGTGCCGTCGTCGTTGGCGACGGTGATGTAGTCGGCCGAGACCTCCTGGACGACACCGTCCTTCTCCGCACGGATCGAGTCACCGGCGTCGACCGCACAGCGGTACTCCATGCCGGTGCCGACGAGCGGGGCCTCCGCCTTGATGAGCGGAACGGCCTGGCGCATCATGTTCGCGCCCATGAGGGCACGGTTGGCGTCGTCGTGCTCCAGGAAGGGGATCATCGCGGTCGCGACGGACACCATCTGGCGCGGGGAGACGTCCATGTAGTCGACGTCGCCGCCGGCGATGTAGTCGATCTCGCCGCCACGACGGCGGACCAGGACGCGGTTCTCGGTGAAGCGCATCTCATCGTTCAGGGCGGCGTTCGCCTGGGCGATGACGAAGCGGTCTTCCTCGTCGGCGGTCAGGTAGTCGACCTCGTCGGTGACGACACCGTCGACGACCTTGCGGTACGGGGTCTCGACGAAACCGAACGCGTTGACGCGACCGTAGGAGGCGAGCGAGCCGATCAGACCGATGTTCGGGCCTTCAGGGGTCTCGATCGGGCACATGCGGCCGTAGTGCGACGGGTGAACGTCACGGACCTCGAAGCCGGCCCGCTCACGGGACAGACCACCGGGACCCAGGGCCGAGAGACGACGCTTGTGCGTCAGACCCGACAGCGGGTTGTTCTGGTCCATGAACTGCGACAGCTGGCTGGTGCCGAAGAACTCCTTGATGGAGGCGACGACCGGCCGGATGTTGATCAGGGTCTGCGGCGTGATCGCCTCGACGTCCTGGGTGGTCATGCGCTCGCGCACGACGCGCTCCATACGAGCCAGACCCGTGCGGACCTGGTTCTGGATGAGCTCGCCGACGTTGCGCAGACGACGGTTGCCGAAGTGGTCGATGTCGTCGGTCTCGACGACGATCGAACGACCCGACTCGCCGATCGTCTCGGTCTCGCCCGCGTGCAGCTTCACGAGGTACTTGATCGTCGCGATGACGTCGTCGGTGGTGAGCACACCGGCGTCGAGCGGCTCGTCGGCGCCGAGCTTCTTGTTCACCTTGTAGCGGCCGACCTTCGCGAGGTCGTAGCGCTTCGGGTTGAAGTAGAGGTTCTCGAGCAGCGTCTGAGCGGCCTCACGGGTCGGCGGCTCGCCCGGGCGCAGCTTGCGGTAGATGTCGAGCAGCGCGTCGTCCTGGCCCTGGGTGTGGTCCTTCTCCAGGGTGGCGCGCATGGACTCGTACTCGCCGAACTCCTCGAGGATCTGCTCGGTGGTCCAGCCGAGAGCCTTCAGGAGGACGGTGACGGACTGCTTGCGCTTGCGGTCGATGCGGACACCGACCATGTCACGCTTGTCGATCTCCATCTCGAGCCAGGCACCCCGGGAGGGGATGATCTTGGCGGAGAAGATGTCCTTGTCGGACGTCTTGTCGATGGAGGAGTCGAAGTAGACACCGGGGGAACGGACGAGCTGCGACACCACGACACGCTCGGTGCCGTTGATGACGAAGGTGCCCTTGTTGGTCATGAGCGGGAAGTCGCCCATGAAGACCGTCTGAGACTTGATCTCTCCGGTCTCGTTGTTCGTGAACTCGGCCGTGACGAACAGCGGAGCCGCGTACGTGAAGTCGCGCTCCTTGCACTCGTCGACGGAGTTCTTCGCCGGCTCGAAGCGGTGGTCGCGGAAGGTCAGCGACATCGACCCGGAGAAGTCCTCGATCGGCGAGATCTCCTCGAAGATCTCTTCCAGACCGGACTTGGTGGGGACGTCCTGTCCACTCTCAAGCGCCGACTCGACGCGAGACTTCCAGGCGGCATTGCCGAGAAGCCAGTCAAAGCTCTCGGTCTGCAGCGCCAGGAGGTTCGGAACCTCGAGCGGCTCCTTGATCTTTGCAAAGGAGATGCGCAGCGGGGCAGTGCTGGCACCGGTGTTCGTATTGGTCGAGGCGTTGCGCGAGGCGGCCAAGAGGGGGTCCTTCCGAGGGCTCGGACTCACTACGCGCGTACCGGTCCCAGCCGACACATAAGACCAACCCCCCGATCCGGCTAAAAGGCCAGGTCAGGACGGTTCAACCAAGTGTGCTTCAGCGTGGGCATGTCCCTGGCGACGGGCAGGGGACAGCTAACAGGCAGCGCAAAGGGTCAGTGTAGCCACTCGGCTCACTGATGTCCAGACCAGGTTTCCGGAAACCGGCAACAGGCCTTCCCCATGTCGTAACGTCGCGACCCTCGTACACAGAGCGCGTATCAGTACTGCCCTCTTCGTAGCCGATCCATGCCTCGGATCTCGGATCGAGGTGGTCGAGCTGCCGACGGGACTGAGAATTGCGCGCCTGGTCCCGTTCGTCAAGGCCCCCTGCTCCGTGCGGATCATCTTGGGACCCGGCCGCGGGGCAACGATGATCACCCTACTCCCCAACGACGCTGGGGCAAGTCAGGCACTGCGGATACGCCAAAGGGCGACCACCCTTACGGGTGATCGCCCTTTGCTGGGGCCCCAGAGGGCCCCAGAGGTGTTACTTGACCTCGACGGAGGCGCCGGCACCCTTGAGGGCCTCGGCGGCCTTGTCAGCGGCCTCCTTGTTGACCTTCTCCAGGACGGGCTTCGGGGCGCCGTCCACGAGGTCCTTGGCCTCCTTCAGACCCAGGGAGGTCAGCTCGCGCACGACCTTGATGACCTGGATCTTCTTGTCACCGGCGCCGGCGAGGATGACGTCGAACTCGTCCTTCTCCTCCGGGGCCTCGGCGGCGGGGCCACCGGCGGCGGGACCGGCAACGGCGACGGCCGCGGCGGCGGTGACGTCGAACTTCTCCTCGAACGCCTTCACGAACTCGGAGAGCTCGATGAGGGTCATCTCCTCGAACTGGGCGAGGAGGTCTTCCTGAGAGAGCTTCGCCATGATGGGCGATCCTTCCACTAATTCGGCAGGTGCCGGATGTATATAGAGGCGGGCGTAACGGCCCGCTACGACCCACGCACTAGGCGGCGTGGATCAATGCGCGAGCCGAATTACTCGGCACCGCCCTGCTCGGCGAGCTTGACGCGAAGCGCTTCCGCGGTGCGGACGAACTTCGACGGCAGCGCCTGGAAGAGCGAGGCAGCCTGAGACTGCTTGCCCTTGAACGCGCCGGCCAGCTTGCTGAGCAGAACCTCGCGGGACTCGAGGTCCGCAAGCTTCTTGATGTCGTCGGCGGAGAGAGCCTTACCGTCAAGGACACCGGCCTTGATGATGAGGTTCGGGTTCTCCTTGGCGAAGTCACGCAGGGCCTTCGCCGACTCCACCGGGTCACCGGTGATGAAGGCGACCGCGGTCGGACCAGCGAAGTGCTCGTCCAGCGCGGTGATCCCGGCCTGGTTGGCCGCAATCTTGGTCAGCGTGTTCTTCACCACGGCGTACTGGGCGTTCTCACCAAGGGAGCGACGCAGCGTCTTGAGCTGCGCGACGGTGAGACCCCGGTACTCGGTCAGCACGGCGGCGTTCGAGCTCTGGAACGCGTCCGTGAGCTCGGCTACCGATGCAGCCTTGTTGGGCGTCGGCATGGTGCGTTCGCCTCCTTCCGGGTGATGAGGACCGCTCAGAAGGGGCTGACAAACAAAAACGCCCCGGCGTAGGCGCCAGGGCGTAGCTCGACCGAAAAGAATTTCGGGAACTTTCCACAGTCACCTGCGCGGGTCGTCCGTAGTCAACGGATCCTTCGGCCACCACACCCTTGCAGGCACGGCAACGACCAGCGGTCTTTGGCTTCTGTGGAAGAGTACGTGAAGGGTTCCAGTCGAGGCAAATCGCCCCTGGGACCGTACGGCTCAGGAACCGCCGAGGCCTCCCAGCCCCGCGTCCTTCAACGTCTGGTCGGCTTCCTTCAGCTTCTTGTCGGTCTCCTTGAGCGACTTGTCCACGCCCTTCATCACGTCGTCGAAGTCGACGACCTGATCGGCCGGGGGCGCGCTGACCGGTTCGGTCGTGCCGTAGCCGGAGAACTTCGCCGAGACCTTCGTCGTGCCGTCCTTGGTCACCCGGGACGAGTCGACGCGGACCGGGTAGCCGTCCTTGCCGATCCACAGGTCCACGTCGAACGCGCTGTAGTCCTTCAGTGCCTCGTGGAGGTACTGGCGGTTCGCCTCCTCCATGACCTTGGTGGACTCGTCGGCCGCGAGCAGTTCCGCGCCGGTGAGGCCGGCCTTGTAGTGCTTGGCCTCCACGCCGTCGGGCTGCTCGGCGCCGACCAGGGTCAGCTTCTGCTGCCCGAGGAGCAGTGCGAGGTACTCGGCGGGGTCGTCGTTGAGCTGGTGGCGGGGCTTGCCGTCCTTGTTCAGGTTCATCTTCATCCAGGACTTGCCCTGCAGGGGCTTGTCCATGTGGGTGTAGATGACGTCGCCCAGCATGACCTGGTTGCCGTCGGCCCCCTGGGCGTCGATTCCGGTGGCGGCCGGGTACCAGCCCTTCGTGCCGGTGATCCGGTCGGCCTTGCCGTCGCTTCCCGTGATCGTCATGTCGAACCGGGCGAACTTGGCCGCCGCCGTCTTCACGTACGACGCCTTCACCGCGTCGGCCGGGGACTCGGCCTTCGTGGCGGGCTTGCCGTCGGTCCCCGCGGCCCCGTCAGCCTTCTCGCCGCCGCAGGCCGTCAGCCCGCCCGCGAGCAGTACGGCCCCCGCCGCTGCCACGCCGGCGCGGATCAGGACGTGCTTGTGCATCTGGTCTTCCCCCATGGTGGATCCGTCTTTCTACGTCGTGCGCGCTCGCGGGGCTGGTCAGGCCCCGGCGCCGGTCTTGCCGAGCTGCTGCAGCATGGCGAAGAGGTCGAGCGTCTCGTTCTCCGGCGGGGCCTGGACGGTGGCCGCCGAGCCGTAGTCCGAGTAGTGGGCTTCGACCGTCATGGTCCCCTGGGGCGTGCCGATGCCGACCTTCATCCGGGCCGGGTAGCCGTCCTTGTCGACCCACACGTCCATGTCGTAGCCCTTGATGCCGGCCGTCTTCATGGCCTCGGTCAGCTTGGCCCGGTCGGCCTCGCTCAGCTCCTTGGAGTTCTGGTTGGCCGCGAGCATCTCGTCGAAGGTCAGCGTGCCCTTGTAGTGCGTGGTGTCCACGCCCTCGACCTTCTCCGCGCCGACGCTCTTCACGTTCGGCGAGGCGAGCAGCAGGGCGAGCTGCTTGGCGGGGTCCTGGCTCTGCTCCGGGCCGCCCATGCCGCTGAGCTTCTTCAGGGCCTCGGCGTCGCCGGCGCCCGCGGCGGCGGCCGCCTTCATGTCGAGCTTCATCCAGTGCTTGCCCTCGAAAGCGGCGGACGAAGGCGTACCGGCCGGGATCTCCATGAACATGACGTCGTTCGACATGATCATGCGCATGGTGTCGGCGCCCCGGCCGGGGGCGAGTGCGCCCTTCATGGTGATGTCCATGACGTTCGGGTCCCAGCCCTGCACGCCGGTCAACTCCACGGGGCCGCTCCCGCCGAGGGTCGCCGGCATCGACATCGTCATGCGCACCTTGGCGGACTTCGCCGCGGAGGTCTTCTTGTAGGCCGCCGCGAGGGCCTGCGTGGCGTTGCCACCGGCCGCGGGCGAGCTCGGCTGCGCGGACGGGGCGGCCGCCTTGCCCGTGTCGTCCTTCTTCCCGCTCTCGCACGCCGTGGCCCCGCCCACGAGCAGTACGGCCGCCAGTGCGGCGCCGACGGTCTTCTTCCGGTACACGGACATGGACATGGAGGTCCCCACCCCTTGTTGTCGATCACTTGCTCGGTCGACCATACGTTCCCGCACCGGCCGATCGCGCGCCCAAAAGCACCGTGTCAGCGGGATGTGGCCCTGAACACGGAAAACGGGCCCCCCGCCACCCCGGTGAAGGGGGGCGAGGGGCCCGTTCAGCCACTCAGCGAGCCGGAAGGGCTCAGACAGCAGCCGGGTCTTCCTCGACGAGGAGGTTCCGGGTGCGGTTCGGGTCCAGCTGGATGCCGGGGCCCATGGTGGTGGAGATGGCGGCCTTCTTGACGTACCGACCCTTGGCGGCGGACGGCTTCAGACGAAGGATCTCGTCCAGGGCCGCGCCGTAGTTCTCGACCAGCTTGTCATCGGAGAAGGAGACCTTGCCGATGATGAAGTGCAGGTTCGAGTGCTTGTCGACACGGAACTCGATCTTGCCACCCTTGATGTCGGTGACAGCCTTGGCGACGTCCATGGTGACGGTGCCGGTCTTCGGGTTCGGCATCAGGCCACGGGGACCGAGCACGCGGCCGAGGCGGCCGACCTTGCCCATGAGGTCCGGGGTGGCGACAACCGCGTCGAACTCGTTCAGGCGGTTGCCCTTGGCGATCTCGTTGATCAGCTCGTCGTCGCCGACAATGTCGGCGCCGGCGGCTTCCGCGGCCGCAGCACGGTCACCGGTCGCGAAGACCAGGACCCGGGCGGTCTTGCCGGTGCCGTGCGGGAGGTTCACGGTGCCGCGGACCATCTGGTCGGCCTTGCGCGGGTCGACACCCAGGCGGAAGGCGACCTCGACGGTGGCGTCGAACTTGGTCGTGGAGGTCTCCTTGGCGAGACGGACGGCCTCGAGCGGGGCGTACAGCTTCTCCCGGTCGACCTTGGCGTCCGCAGCGCGGAGAGTCTTGCTGCGCTTCACTTCTGCTCCTGTATTTCGGCTTCAGGCATGGAGTCGTGGTGCGGACCAGCGCTTGGCCCTACCACTGGTGGTGCTGGGGGTGGCTGGATCAGCCTTCGACGGTGACGCCCATCGAACGCGCGGTGCCGGAAATGATCTTCACGGCGGCGTCGATGTCGTTGGCGTTCAGGTCGGGCATCTTCAGCTCGGCGATCTCGCGGACCTGGGCAGCCGTGAGCTTGGCGACCTTGGTCTTGTGGGGCTCGCCGGAGCCCTTCTCGATGCCCGCGTGCTTCAGGATGAGGCGCGCGGCCGGCGGAGTCTTGGTGATGAAGGTGAAGGTGCGGTCCTCGTAGACCGTGATCTCCACCGGCACGACCATGCCACGCTGCGACTCGGTCGCGGCGTTGTAGGCCTTGCAGAACTCCATGATGTTGACGCCGTGCTGACCGAGCGCGGGGCCGACCGGCGGAGCCGGGTTGGCCGCACCGGCCTTGATCTGGAGCTTGATAAGCCCCGTGACCTTCTTCTTCTTGGGAGGCATTGCTCTCTCCGGGTCCTAGTGAGAGTTTTCAGCCGCCGATCCGGTCATCCGGATGGAGGCATACCGCACCACGATAACGGGTATCGGTGCGGGGCTAAAAACCGAGCAGGTCAGACCGCCCTTTACGGGGCGATCTGACCTGTCCGGAAGCGTGGGCCCAGAAGATCGTCAGTTCTTCTGGATCTGGTCGAAGCTGAGCTCGACCGGGGTCTCGCGGCCGAAGATCTCGACGAGACCCTTGACCTTCTTCGAGTCCGGGTTGATCTCGTTGATCGTCGCCTGCAGCGTCGCGAACGGACCGTCGGTGACGGTGACCGAGTCGCCGACCTCGAAGTCCAGGACCTCGATGGTGCGCTTGACGGCGGGGGCCGGCAGGCCCGCGGCCTCGGCGGCGGCCTTGTCGGCCTTCTCCTTGGCCTCCGGCGCGAGCATCTTGACGATCTCGTCCAGGGTCAGCGGGTACGGGTCGTACGCGTTGCCGACGAAGCCGGTGACACCGGGCGTGTTGCGGACGACGCCCCAGGACTCGTTCGTCAGATCCATGCGGACGAGAACGTAACCGGGCAGCTTGTTCTGCCGGACGTTCTTGCGCTCGCCGTTCTTGATCTGGACGATCTCTTCCTCGGGCACCTCGGCCTGGTAGATGAACTCCTCGACGTTGAGCGAGACGGCACGCTGCTCCAGGTTCGCCTTCACGCGCTTCTCGTAGCCCGCGTAGGTGTGGATGACGTACCACTCGCCGGGGAGCAGGCGCAGCTCGTCGCGCAGGGCCTGGATGGGGTCGACGGGCTCGGCGGGCTCGACCTCGGCGGCCGGGGCGGCCTCCTCGTCCTCGGCCTCGGCCTCGTCTTCCTCGTCCGCCTCGTCGGCAGCCGGCTCGACCTCGGCGTCGTCCTCGACCTCGGCGTCGACGTCACCCTCGTCCTCGACGTGCAGCGCGGCCTCTTCGGCGGCGACACCCGCCTCGACGTCGGCGAGCTCGGCCTCGTCGGGGTCCACAGCGTCCGCCGCCTCGACGATGTCGAGCGCGTCCTCGACGGACTCGACGGAGTCGTGGCTCGCGTTCAGGTTCGGGTCAGACACGGTGGCTGCTTCTTCCTGGATACAAAAGGTGGTGGAACATGCGAAAACGGGCGGCACCCATCAAGGCGCCGCCCTCCGCGGGGATCAGCCGAAGACGAACTTGATGGCTTCCTGGAACCCATAGTCAATCACGGTCACCAGACCGATCATGATGACCACGAAGACAATCACCACGGTGGTGTACGTCGTGAGCTGGTTGCGAGTCGGCCAAACAACCTTGCGGAGTTCCGCGATGATCTGGCGGTAGAAAAGCGCGAGCCTGCCCAGAGGGCCCTTCTTGCCGCGCTTGCCGCCCTTGCGGGCCTTCTTCTCGCGCGTCTCGTCCTCGGCGTCAGGCATGTCGATGGAGCCCAGGGCGTCCGTCACGTCTCTCACCTGAATCCGGGTCGTGGCCGTACCGCGCCCGGTTGCGCCGCACGGCGTTGCATCGAAGTACGTACCTGCGCACACACATCCGAAGAATGGAGTGTGGAGCAGGGCCGGAGGGACTCGAACCCCCAACCGCTGGTTTTGGAGACCAGTGCTCTACCAATTGAGCTACGACCCTTTGCGTCCCCCAACCTACCGCATCCGGGCGAGTGCACGGAGTGCTCACGCTCTGCAGCGATCGGCGAGGGCCAACGACAGGTGAGTGTACGTGAACCGGGCCCTGACGTCGAACAGGACCGGACCGGAGGTCCTCCGGCCATGCCTCGGTCCGGTGACTGAAACGGTGTGCGGCGCCTGTTTGGCGTCTGGGACGATTGCTCCCATGACCTCTGCAACGCCTTCCTCCGAGCGCCGCGTCTCCGCCCGTATCGGCGCCATCTCCGAGTCCGCCACCCTCGCCGTCGACGCCAAGGCCAAGGCCCTCAAGGCCGCCGGGCGCCCGGTGATCGGCTTCGGTGCGGGCGAGCCCGACTTCCCGACCCCGGACTACATCGTCGAGGCCGCGGTCGAGGCCTGCCGCACCCCGAAGTACCACCGCTACACGCCGGCCGGCGGTCTGCCCGAGCTGAAGGCCGCGATCGCCGCCAAGACGCTGCGCGACTCCGGCTACGAGGTCGACGCGTCGCAGGTCCTGGTGACCAACGGTGGCAAGCAGGCGATCTACGAGGCCTTCGCGGCCATCCTCGACCCGGGTGACGAGGTCATCGTCCCGGCTCCGTACTGGACCACCTACCCGGAGTCCATCCGTCTCGCCGGCGGTGTCCCGGTCGAGGTCGTCGCCGACGAGACCACCGGCTACCGCGTCTCCGTCGAGCAGCTCGAAGCGGCCCGCACCGAGCGCACGAAGGTCGTCCTGTTCGTCTCCCCGTCCAACCCGACGGGCGCGGTCTACAGCGAGGCCGACGCCGAGGCGATCGGCCGCTGGGCCGTCGAGCACGGCCTGTGGGTCCTGACCGACGAGATCTACGAGCACCTGGTCTACGGCGACGCGAAGTTCGTCTCCCTGCCGGCGATCGTCCCCGAGCTGGCCGACAAGTGCATCGTCGTCAACGGTGTCGCCAAGACGTACGCGATGACCGGCTGGCGCGTGGGCTGGATCATCGGCCCCCGCGACGTCGTGAAGGCCGCGACCAACCTGCAGTCGCACGCCACCTCCAACGTCTCCAACGTGGCCCAGGTCGCGGCGCTGGCCGCCGTCTCCGGCGACCTGGACGCCGTCCACGAGATGCGCACCGCCTTCGACCGCCGCCGCCAGACGATCACGCGGATGCTGAACGAGATCGACGGCGTCATCTGCCCGACCCCCGAGGGCGCGTTCTACGTGTACCCGTCGGTCAAGGGGCTCCTCGGCAAGGAGATCCGCGGCAAGCGCCCGCAGACCTCGGTCGAGCTCGCTGCCCTGATCCTCGACGAGGTCGAGGTCGCGGTCGTCCCGGGCGAGGCCTTCGGCACCCCCGGCTACCTCCGCCTGTCGTACGCCCTGGGCGACGAGGACCTCGTGGAAGGCGTCTCCCGCATCCAGAAGCTCCTGGCCGAGGCCAAGGCCTGACGCGGCCCGCAGCAAGACTCTGAGCGGCGCCCTCCCTCCCGGGACGGCGCCGCTCAGGCGTTCCCGGCCCCGGCCGCTGCGCGGGGCTGAAATTGTCCTGCGGGCAATCCGCCGGGCAGACGGCATCAGCCGAGACCAGCCTCGCCGGCGTTTGAGGCGCGGGGTCCGGGGCAGAGCCCGGGGAAACGGAGAAGGGGCGGGGCGGGGACCGGCTCCGCGCAGCGGCGCCCGCACCCGCACCCACACCCGCCGACCCGGTTTTCCGTTCGGGCAAGGTCCCGTTCAGGGAATCCGGCTGCCGAACGGGTGACGGATGCGGCAGGATCAGGCGATGGAGCACCCCCGCGATCTCACGCTTCTGCCGAAGGCCCACCTCCACCTGCACTTCACCGGCTCGATGCGCCCATCGACCCTCCTGGAGCTCGCCGACAAGTACGGCGTCCGCCTCCCGGAGGCCCTCACCGCCGGCGAGCCGCCGAAACTGCGCGCCACCGACGAGCGCGGCTGGTTCCGCTTCCAGCGGCTCTACGACGCCGCCCGTTCCTGCCTGCGCGAGCCCGAGGACATCCACCGCCTCGTGCGCGAGGCCGCGGAGGAGGACGTACGGGACGGCAGCGGCTGGCTGGAGATCCAGGTGGATCCCACCTCCTACGCCCCCCTCCTCGGCGGGATGATCCCGGCCGTCGAACTGATCCTCGACGCCGTCGACTCCGCGTCCCGGGAAACCGGCCTCGGCATGCGGGTCCTGATCGCCGCCAACCGCATGAAGCACCCCCTCGACGCCCGTACCCTCGCCCGCCTCGCCGTCCGCTACGCCGACCGCGGCGTCGTCGGTTTCGGGCTCTCCAACGACGAGCGCCGCGGCATGGCCCGCGACTTCGACCGGGCCTTCGCGATCGCCCGGGAGGGCGGCCTCCTCGCCGCTCCGCACGGCGGTGAGCTGACCGGTCCGGCCTCGGTCCGGGACTGCATCGACGATCTGCACGCCGCCCGCATCGGGCACGGCGTACGGGCCGCCGAGGACCCGCGGCTCCTCAGGCGGCTCGCCGACCGGCAGATCACCTGCGAGGTCTGCCCTTCCTCCAACGTGGCGCTCGGGGTGTACGAGCGCCCCGAGGACGTGCCCCTGCGCACCCTCTTCGAGGCGGGGGTGCCCATGGCCCTCGGCGCCGACGACCCGCTCCTGTTCGGGTCCCGGCTCGCGGCCCAGTACGAGATCGCCCGCCGGTACCACGGCTTCACGGACGCGGAGCTCGCCGAACTGGCCCGCCAGTCGGTGCGCGGTTCGGCCGCGCCGGAGGACGTACAGGCCAAGCTGCTGACCGGGATCGACCACTGGCTGGCGTCCTGAACAGCGGGATCACGGGGATCACGGGGATCAGCGGGTGAGCCGCAGGTCTCCCTCGTGGCAGTCGGCCCGCACCCGGCCCCCGTCGGGGAAGCCGATCTCCAGGTGGGTGCGGCCCTGTTCGGGCAGCGCGAACTCGGCGACCGAGGCGACGGTCTCGCCGAGGTGGCGCAGGAAGGGGTGGTCGCCGAGGTCCTCGCCGACCTCGATGCGGCCCCACTCCCCCATGTCGTAGGGCTCGTGCGGCGGCGCGGACTCCACGATCAGGCACTGGTCGGAGCCGGTCGTGATCCTGATGGAGTCGCCGACGCTGTCGATCAGCCAGACGTCGAGGGGGGCCTCGGAGCGCTCGCCGTCGCTGACGTGCCAGGACGCGACGACTCGGCTGAGCGTGCGTCCCACGAGGCGAGTGGGGTCCGTACCGGCCCCGTGCAGGGGACAGAGCATGGGCGGCCGGGACTCCTCAGATGCTGACGCCGACCGTCACCGGCTCGTTGACCAGGGTGACGCCGAAAGCCGCGTGGACGCCCGCGACCACCTCGCGGGCCAGGGCGAGGAGGTCCTCGGTGGTGGCCTCGCCCCGGTTGGTCAGGGCGAGGGTGTGCTTGGTGGAGATGCGCGCCGGGCCGGAGCCGTAGCCCTTGGTGAAGCCGGCCTTGTCGATCAGCCAGGCCGCGCTGGTCTTCGTACGGCCTTCGCCCGCGGGGTAGGCGGGCGGGGTGATCTCGGCGCCGAGGCGGTCCTGGACGCGGGCGAGGAAGGCGGTGTAGGCCTCGTCGGTCAGGATCGGGTTGTGGAAGAACGAGCCGGCCGACCAGGTGTCGTGGTCGGCGGGGTCGAGGACCATGCCCTTGCCGGCGCGCAGGCGCAGCACGATCTCGCGGGCGGTGGCGGCGGGCACCCGGTCGCCGGCCTCGACGCCGAGGGCGCGGGCGGTCTCGGGGTACTTGATCGGGGCCGACAGCCCGCCCGCGTCCTCCAGGGCGAAGCGGACGCGCAGGACGACGTAGCGGTCGGGCTGGTCCTTGAAGGTGCTGTTGCGGTACCGGAAGGCGCATTCGGCGGCGCTCAGCGTGACCGTCTCGCCGGTGGTGCGGTCGTAGGCGACGACCTCGGTGATGGTGTCGCAGACCTCCTGGCCGTACGCCCCGACGTTCTGGATCGGGGTCGCACCGGCGGAGCCGGGGATCCCGGCGAGGCATTCGATGCCGGCCAGGCCCGCGTCGACGGTGCGGGCGACGGCGTCGCTCCAGTTCTCGCCGGCGGCGAGTTCCAGGGTGGTGCCGTCGAGCGTGAAGCCGGTGGTCGCGATGCGCAGGGCGGTGCCCTCGAAGCCCCGGTCGCCGATGACCAGGTTGCTGCCGCCTCCGATGACCAGGAGCGGGGTGCCGCTCTCGTCCGCGGCGCGGACGGCGGCGACCACCTCGGCGTCGGTGGTAGCGGTCACCAGACGACTGGCGGGGCCACCGAGGCGGAAGGTGGTCAGCGGGGCGAGGGGGGCGTCGTGGAGTTCCTGCACGTGGACAAGAGTACGGTCCGCACCCCTCGCATCCCTGCGGGGCCACGGACCGCTGCTCAGTAGCCGGACTTCTCCTCGGCGAGGCGACGCTCCGCCTCCTCCCAGTCGATGGGCAACTCGGAGGCCCGTACGGTCCAGAAGGTGAAGGCGGATTCCTTCATGTACGCGCTGGCCGCGCGGGAGCTGGACCGGTGGGGCTCGCTGCGGGCGAAGCGGTAGAGCGCGTCCCGGTCCTCCCAGGCGGAGAGGGTCAGGAAGGTGCGGCTGAAGACCCGGGCCCGGAGGGCGGTGCCGTGGGCTCCGGGGGCCTTGCGGATCTGGCCGATGATGCCGGGCGCCTTGAGGAAGAACTTGAACGCGCCGGCGAGGGTCGCGGTCTCGAAGCGGGAGGCCATCACGTAGACCTCGGCGTCGGGGGCGGCCTGGGTGGGCGTGGACCAGGGGATGTCGGGCACCGCGAACACTCCTTCGACTCGGATCACTCGGATCACTCGAACTGCAGGGACCAAAACTCGATTTCGGCTGGTACATGCGGTGATCTGTTCAGAGGGCCGCGGAGATCTTCTCCCTGGGCCGACCCGACGCCTCTTCGACAGCGGGGGCGGGGGAGGGCGCGGCCTTGCGCGGCAGGAGCAGGGCGAGGCCGGCGGCCAGGGCCACGGCGATCGCGCCGATCCACAGGGCCGGGACGGTGCCGTCGGTGAAGGCCTGAGGGGATTCGTAGCCGCCCTGGGCGGAGAAGACCGAGGCCAGGACGGCCACACCGAGGGCTCCGCCGACCTCGCGCAGGGCGTTGTTGGCGCCGGAGGCCTTGCCCTGGTCGGCGGGGGCCACGGTGGACATCAGGACGTTGGCGGCCGGGGCGAAGTAGAGGGCCATTCCGATCCCGCTGAGGATCAGCGCGGGCAACTGGGCGGCGTACGAGACGTCGGCGCTCAGGATCGCGGCGAACCAGCCGAGGCCGAGGGCCTGCAGCGCCAGCCCGGCGGCGACGACGGGGCGGCCGCCGATGCGGTCGGAGAGGATCCCGGCGACGGGGGCGACGATCATCGGCATGCCGGTCCAGGGCAGCATCCGCAGCCCGGCCTCGGTCGGCGAGTAGCCCGCGACGCCTTGGAGGAACTGGCTGAGCAGGAAGATCGAGCCGAACATGCCCAGGAACATGAGCAGGCTGGCCAGGTTGATCCCGAGGAAGCCGCGGTTGCGGAAGAGGCGCATGGGGAGCACGGGGTTCGCACTGTTGAAGCCGTGGTGGATGAACCCGCCGACGAGCGCGGCGCCGACGATCAGGCCGGTGAGCACGGGGGCACTGGTCCAGCCCTTGGAGTTGGCGTTGACCAGGGCGTAGACGATCCCGAAGAGCCCTCCGCTGATGAGCAGGGTGCCCGGAACATCGAGCCGTGATCCCGGAGCGGTCGACTCCGCGAGCCGGAGCCTGGCGAGCGGTATCAGCGCGAGCCCGATCGGCACGTTGAGCCAGAAGATCCACTGCCAGGAGATGTGCTCGGTGAGGCTGCCGCCGATGAGGGGACCGCTGGCGACGGCGAGGCCGGTGACGGCGCCGTAGATCCCGAGGGCCATCCCGCGGCGGGCAGCCGGCACGGCGGCGGTGAGCAGGGTCAGGGTGAGCGGCATCATGATCGCGGCGCCGACGCCCTGGACGGCACGGGCGGCGATGAGCGCGTCGATCCCGGGCGAGAGCGCGGCCGCGGCGGAGGCGCCGGTGAAGACCGTGAGCCCGGCGATGAACAGCTTCCGCCGCCCGAACCGGTCCCCGAGGGCGGCGCCGAACATGAGGAGGACGGCGAAGGTGAGCGTGTAGGCGTTCACCGTCCACTCCAGGTCCTCCAGCTTGCCGCCGAGGTCGGCGCGGATGGCGGGGAGAGCGGTGGTGACGACGAGGTTGTCGAGCGCGGCCATGAAACTGGCGACGCCGGTGATGACGAGGGCCCAGACCGCGGGCCCGCGGAGTTTGCCGTCCGAGCCGATGCCTTGCGTGTTCACGATTCCCCCTGCGGTGTGCGAGTACGGATACGAATACTGCTTGTTAGTTATTGCTGACTAACTTTCGCGGCCATACGTGACCGCGGACCGGGCGTCGAGCGAGCACACGCCCACCGGGCGGCCGGCGCGCACCACCCCTGCCTCTACTTCTCCAGCCGACCCTTGCTCTGAGCCTCGGGGTACAGCCCCTCCCAGACCCGGTGCTCGGGCGGGAAGCCCATGGCGGCGAGGGTGTTGATCAACATCCCGTACGCCATGAAGGTCGTGGTCTCCTTGGCGTCCCCGCCGAAGGGCACGTGGACGGTGTCCCAGAGCTCCATCCACCCCTTGCGGACGAGCTCGCCGAGCTCGTGATCGCCGGCCGCCTCGGCGGCTGCGACGGTGACGTACATCTGGAGCTGCATCTGGAGCTTGTCCGGATCCTCGGCGATGAGCCGGGTGTACGCATTGGCCATGGCACGCGTGGCCTCCTCCCCCCGCAACCCTTCGGAAGCGGCGGCGAAGACCTCACAGGTGTCACGCAGGCAACGCTCGGAGGCGGCGAGGAAGATCGCGAGCTTGTTCGGGAAGAGCCGGAAGAGATACGGCTGCGAAACCCCCACCCGCTTGGCGATCGCCTCGGTGGAGGTCCCGTAGTAGCCCCCACGCGCGAACTCGTGCATCGCCGCACGAATGACACTCTCACGCCGCTCTTCTGCGCTCATCCTTGCCATGAGTCAAAGTTAGTGCTCAATCACTAATCAAGTCAAGGGGCGGGGGCGGGGAGCCCCGGAGGGGCGGGGGGCGGGGGCGGGGAGCCCCGGCGGGACGGAGGCGGGGAGCCCCGGAGGGACGGAGGATGAACAGCCGACCAGGACCTCGGTTGGCGGTGCCTCGGCCGGGCCGCAGCCAGTGAGGGTTGGGGGTTTCCCGTCAGTCCCATCGTCCTTCCGCGTCGGGCCGGCCTGTCAAGGGCGCTCCTCCTTCGTCGTCGCGTCGCTGCGCGATCGCCTTCGGCGACCCTTGACAGACCGTCCCGCCACGGAAAGACAAGGACTGCCGGGAACCCCCCAAAGGAACGGGCCGGGCCAGAGATTCCCAAACGGGCCCACAGCAATGCCCGACCAGGCTCCGGGACAGCAGGCCTCACCTCGGGCCGCCCACCTCGCCCTCCGGGCCGCGCAGGCGGCCACCCTCCCCGAAACCCCCACCACAAGAGCCCCGGCGGGAGGAAGGGCGCGTCAAATCGCTACGCGCTCCTCACGTCTCGGCGTCCGGCCCCCGTCTGGGGCTGGTCACGCACCAGATCGCTACGCGCTTCTCCCCGACGGCGCCCACGGCCTCTTCGGGCTGGTCATAAGCCGCCCACGATCGCCAGGCGCTCCTCGATGACGGCGTCTGCGGCCGGTCCTGGGCTGCAACGGCCCCAAACAGCGGCCATGCCGAGCCGTACTCGGGTCAGACGACGGAACAGCCGAAAAGACCGGCCGGATTTTGCCCCCCACTGGGGCCGTGTGGGGATGAGATCCCCATCAACCGCAGACGGGCTGCGGACGCCGTCGGCGAGGAGCGCGTAGCGGTCGTGGGCAGCCCATTACCAGCCCCAATCGACCGTGGACGCCGTCTAAGGGGAGCGCGTAGCGATCTGGGGCGTGACCAGCCCCGGACGGGTCGCAGACGCCGAGACGTGAGGAGCGCGTAGCG